>NZ_LT669941.1:3704727-4004727 GCF_900128505.1 Parabacteroides timonensis | reverse complement strand
AACGCTGACGACGGTAACAGTCTTTCTGCCCTTTGTCTTTTCCGATAGCTTTATGATCAAGTTGATCGGACATCATATCGGTGTTTCGATCATCTCCACGCTTACTATCTCGCTGTTCGTTGCCCTATTGTTTATCCCGATGGCGACTTACACCTTGCTGCGGAAGAAAAACGGACAAAGTGTATTCTACGAGAAAGTATCGATCGTACAACGTCCCGTCCAGATCTACCTGGTCTTCCTGAAAACCTGCATGCGTAACCCCGGTGTGGTGATATTCGGGGCGATCATCCTTTTGTTCGTCACCCTCATCCTCTCCATTACTCTGAATGTCCAGCAGATGAAAGATGTCGATTCCGACCGTTTCAACATCTATGCTACCATGCAAACGGGTAGCACGCTCGACAACACCGACAAGGTGGTAAAGGTAATGGAAGAACGGCTGGCAGACTTCCCGGAGAAACAAGACCTGATCTGCCGTATCCGTGAAACGGACGCCGTCCTTACTTTGGTATTGAAAGAGGATTATAAGAAGATCGGAAAACGTCAGATAGCCGATATCAAAGCCGATGTGCAATCGAAACTGGCCAATATACAAGGTGCCGAAATATCCGTGGGCGAAGCGATGGGCGGTGGTGGAGGAGGCGGTAGCTCCGCAATGAGTGGCCTGGGTAGCTTTATGCGCCTGTTGGGTATCGGCGACAACCGTGAACGCATTGTGATAAAAGGTTCCGACTTCGACGTTATGCAACTGGTAGCTGAAGACTTCCGTTATTATCTCGATGAACAGGAGTTTATCCGCAATTCCAATGTTTCCTACAACCGCCGTCAGCCGGAGATACGACTCGATTTCGATCCTATCTTGTTGACCTCGTATGATATATCCCGTGCCAATATCTCCGCCGGACTCACGGCACTCAATTCAGAGTTTTCTTCCGGCTCCTCATTCAAGATCGGGGAAGATACGTATGATATTATCATTCGCAACGATCTCCCCGAAGAGGAAACGGATGGTGAGGAATCAAAAAAGAAAGAAAAGACAGTCGACGACCTGCGTGTCGTGCAGATAGAAAATGCCGCCGGTGGCCTACATAACCTCCAGGATCTGGCTTCTATCAATTATGGGCGGGGACGATCACGTATTATGCGTGTCAACCAGGATAAGCAGATCGAGGTGTTCTATAACTTCTCTAAAGATGTGGAGTCGTCCAAAGACTTGCTGGAAGGTTATCGCTCGGATATCGACCGGTTGGTGGCAGGTTATAACCTTCCTGCCGGAGTAGCCGTAGAGGTCTTTCATGAAGAAGATGAGTTTGCTGATTTTAAGTTCCTTATCCTGGCAGCCTTTGTATTGATCTTTATGATCCTGGCCTCTGTGTTCGAATCGTTGGTGACACCTTTTGTCCTGCTCTTCTCTATTCCGCTGGCAGCTATCGGTTCCTTATTGGCCTTATTATTGACAAATAACAGCCTATTGAATGCCAATACCCTGACTGGATTCCTGATCTTGCTGGGAGTCGTGGTAAACAACGGTATTATCCTGATCGACTACTCCAATATCCTCCGCAAGCAAGGGTATCGCCGGAACCGGGCTTTGATGACAGCCGGTCTGTCACGTATCCGCCCGATCCTGATTACTTCGATCACTACGATCGTTGCCATGTTCCCGCTGGCGATGGGTGATTCGGAATATGCCGGAGCGATCGGTGCGCCGTTTGCCATTACGGTGATAGGAGGTTTGGCTTTCTCTGCCTTACTTACATTGATCCTGATTCCGACCGTTTGTATGGGGTTGGAGAATACGTTGCAATGGTATCGTAGTTTATCCCCTAAGATATGGATACTCCATTTTGTATTGTTTCTTCTGGGACTAGCCTGTATCTGGCTGTATGCCGATGGCATGTTGTGGCAGGCTATTTATCTGGTAATCCTTGTTTTCGGCATTCCCGGAGTGACTTATTTTGCACAGGCCAGTTTACGGCGGGCCCGCTCGAAAGTGATCGATCCCGGGGAGGAGATACATATCTCTGTTCGTAATCTGGTGAAGATATACGATTGGCCGGGGCGTATCAGTCGCCAGTGGAATAGCGGTCTGCATATCCGTAGGCATTTGGGATTGAGTAATGAATACCATTCCCTGAAGGATTTTGTGAATGTGATCTGGCAGTTCGGCATGTTGCTTTTCGGTCTCTATTTCACTTGGTTCTTTATCAGCAACAAGCTTTGGATATTCCTGTTGTCGTTTGCCATTTATGCAACGATCCTTTACCTGTGGCGGAAAGTCCGGGAATATCTCTACTTCCGTTTTGCGGAGAGTAAAGCTGTGAAGTATATAAACCGTATCATCTTTTGGAGTATCCCTCCGGTAATCCTGTTCGTTTTATTCCGGAAGATGGATAACCCCAACCTGGTGGGAGTAGTCGGGTTCTTATGGGCGTTCTGTATAGCTGTTTATATCTCTTCCCAATATCTGTATGAGAAAGAGGTCAATATAGAGCGTATCAAAGGACGTCTGGCCGGCCTGCGCCGTTCGTGGTTCCGCATGGTGAAAAGTATCCCGCTGATCGGGAAACAGCGGAAGCCGTTCAAGGCTTTGCGTGGAGTCTCTTTCGAGATCCGTACAGGAATGTTCGGTTTGCTGGGGCCCAACGGGGCTGGTAAATCCACCTTGATGCGTGTGATCTGTGGTATTCTGGAGCAGAGCTACGGAAGTATCTGGATCAATGGCCT
The DNA here is from genome assembly GCF_900128505.1 of Parabacteroides timonensis. Classification (NCBI taxonomy): domain Bacteria; kingdom Pseudomonadati; phylum Bacteroidota; class Bacteroidia; order Bacteroidales; family Tannerellaceae; genus Parabacteroides; species Parabacteroides timonensis. The sequence goes on along the minus strand of NZ_LT669941.1, from coordinate 4,002,000 downwards.
GGATACCCGTATCTACCGCGAGGAATTGCAAAGCCTTATCGGATTCCTTCCACAAGAGTTCGGTACCTACGAGAATATGTCTTCCTGGGAATTTCTCGATTATCAGGCAATCTTAAAAGGTATTACAGATACCAAGGTGAAGAATGAACGCCTGGAATACGTCTTGAAAGCTGTCCATATGTATGAACGGAAGGACGACAAGATCGGATCTTTCTCGGGTGGTATGAAACAGCGTATCGGTATTGCCCTTATCCTGCTTCATTTGCCGCGTATCCTTGTGGTAGACGAACCTACGGCCGGGCTCGATCCGCGCGAACGTATCCGTTTCCGTAATCTGCTGGTCGAACTGAGCCGCGACCGTATCGTTATCTTCTCCACCCATATCATTGAAGATATATCCAGTTCCTGCAGCCAGGTGGTGGTGATCAATAAGGGTGATCTGAAGTATTTCGGTGACCCGATAAATATGGTGGATATGGCTGCCGGTAAGGTATGGCAGTTCCATATCGGGCGTGATGAATTCGAGAAAGTACTGGATAAGACAATGGTGATACATCATATCCAGGATGGTGATACGATCCAGGTACGCTATCTCTCCACCGTATCGCCTTATGAAGGTGCCGTACAGGTGGAGCCAAACCTGGAAGATGCTTATCTCTGTCTATTAAAGAATATGAACAATTAGTAACCTTTCCCCTCTCGAGAGGGGGTAGGGGGTGTGTAAATATAAATATATGACAACGAAACAACTCATACAACTGCTACCTAAAGTAGTTAAATACAACCTGAAGATCATTTTTGCAGGGAAGTTCATCTGGTTCTTGTTGGCAGCCTTTGTCTTTTTTGCTTACTTCATGTTCCAGTCTGCCTGGAATCGGGCGGAGATCAACGAGGGCCTTATTTATAATCTGTTGATGTTCCCCTGTGTGTTACTTGTTTTCTATCCGGCCGTTTTCGGTATCCAAAACGATGAGGACAACCGTATATTGGAGATATTGTTCGGTATCCCTGATTATAAGTACAAGGTTTGGGGAGTACGTCTACTGATGATCTATGTGGCTATATTCTTTATCCTTGTCGCTTTTTCCTATGTGGCGACATTATTGCTTTATCCGGTCAACCCGTTTGAAATGTCCATTCAGTTAATGTTCCCATTAGTCTTTTTCGGAAATCTGGCCTTTATGCTATCTACCATTACCCGTAGTGGTAATGGGACGGCGGTGCTCACGATAATCCTGGCAATCCTTCTGTTGATAACCAGTGAAATGGATATAATAGAACGCTCCTTTTGGAATATCCTATTGAACCCATTCAAAGTCCCGGAAAACTTCCTGCCGGTGATTTGGGAAGGACTTATTGTAAAGAATCGTATTTTCCTTTTGATAGGAGGGATCGTCTGGATGATGATAGGGCTACTGAATTTGCAGAAGAGGGAAAAGTTTATATAAAGAAATAGGCACAGATTGCAGTAGTATTCATGCGACCTGTACCTAACTGTTTATTCACTGTATTTATCTAACCAACGTTTTCCTGCTGGAGATTTAATACTGACTGCTTGTTCGCCTTTTTCTAAGCCCTTCCTGCTCCTTTTAATCGTTAATAAGGGAGATACTACCTGTTAAGAAAGGAGATATTATGTGTTAAGTCCTTACATTTTGTTACTACCCTGTACACCCTGGCAAATTATCCTGTACACCCTGCGCGGGCAGCCTGTACACCCTATTCGGCTACCCTGTACAGGCTGGTTTTAATAAATAAAGACTTAACTCTTAGTTTATCAGGACTTAACACGTAGTTGTCAGACTTTTAACAGATAGTCTTTTAGCAGCACTGATGACAGATGACAAACTCCATTGCAAATAAAAAAAGTATCTGCCATGCCCTTATCCACTGAATGACTACGTGTTACATCAGCAAATGACAGATGACAGATACTTTTCTAAAAACTTTGTGTAGAGCTTGCGGCAGCAAGCATTATGCCGGAGCGATACGAGGCATGAACAAAGGCTCCTTTTCCAGTTCGGCATGGAGCATTTTTAATAACAGATTTGATTTCAGTTCTTTTGCTTCCGGGACATCCCACAGGTTTTTCAACTCTTTAGGGTCGTTAATCAGATCGAACAACTCGCCATACGTTTGATTCATATAAATTGTGAGCTTATATTGCTCATCTATATAGCTTTTAGCATAAAATTTGGTCGGTTGGAAATGGTTTTCAACAAGAACGTGTGTCCTGGCCTTTTCTTTTTTACCGCACCATACTTCACTCTGATCTATACCTGTCATCGTTAGCGGTTGAGTGATACCCGCGAGACTTAGGAATGTCTGTGCCAGATCGACTGTCGATAACATCGCCGATGAACGCCCGCCTGCCTTTTCCCCTCCCGGGACGGCTACGATACAGGGGACACGGAGCAGGTCTTCATAATGATGGATCGCTTTCGCTATCAGTCCGTGCTGACCGTAGAAATGACCATGGTCGGAGGTGAAAACGATAACTGTATTCTTTGTCAAATCCAATTCATCCAGTTTATCCAGTATCTTGCCTATGTAATGGTCCATCATGGAGATCATACCATAATAAGTGGCCATATTCCGGGCTCTCGACTCTTTTGTAGAGAGCTGCGAATGAGCTCCGTGAACCCATGACGGTCTGTCTTCGCCCTCTTCTTTCAGATAAGAGAAATCAGGATTGCGTGTTTGCGTCAATTTAAAATGAACCGGTTTATCATCGAATTCTCCGGGTGTAAATTCTGGCACATCCATATCTTCCGGTTTGTACATGGAAGCCCATGGCTCAGGTACCAGATAGCTGGGATGTGGGTCGAAGAAGCTCGCCCAGAGGAAGAACTTTGCATTTTTTTCTTTATACCCTTCCAGCATCTTATTGGTACGTTCTGCGATCCAGGTATCGTAATGGTACTTTTCGGGAATGTTCCAGACATGGTATTGAGGGTCGCTGATCCCTGTCGGTTTACGGAACCAGTCACGCCAGTTCGTACAGCCGTTGTCTTCCAGCCAGATACCGTAATGTTGTCCTACATGCGGTTCGTCGGTATGATTACGGGTAAGTTCTACGTGCTCGAATCCATAGAAAGGACCGTTGAACTTACGCCAGAAGTCAAATTCCTGTAATATTGGGTATGCTTCGCAGGAAGGATATTCTTCACTTCCTTTCAACGGTTGGAAATGGGCTTTGCCGATCAGGGCTGTACGGTATCCGGCCTTTTGGAAACAATCGCCGACGGTAAGCTCATTTTCAGGAAGCTTGGTTCCCAGTGACCAGGCACCGTGCTGACTGGCATATTTACCTGTAATAATACTGGCACGGGTCGGTGTACTGGTCGGGTTGTTACAATAAGCCCTGTCGAAGATGATACCCATTTTAGCTAACCTGTCCAGATTGGGTGTCTTTATCTGAGGGTTATTATATCCCATACACATATAGTGATGCTGATCACTCGTAATCAATAGAATATTACGATCGGTCAGGCAGTTCTTTTCCAGTACCGTTTTTCCTCCGAACTCTTTTTCATAAATCTTTTCGAGACGAGGATCGATATAATGCAGATCCCTGTTGGAAATAGCATTATTCAAAACCTCTGCATTCAGAAAGGAAGAAGGGACGGCACAGCCAAAACCTATTGATGCTAAAAAGGTACGTCTTTTCATGGCTTAAACTTTATTATTTATATCTCGTCCGGCCAGGGGCAGGGTTTACCTGTTGCTTTGAATGAAGGACGTTGGGCATCCATTTTACGTAATTGCTTGCCCAGGTCTTTGGATAGCTTCTTTACCAGTTTGGGATGAGTGGCGGACAGGTCGTTCTTTTCTCCTATATCGTCGGGGATGTTGAACAATTCTTTCTTTCCGGTCTCATAATAATAGATCAGTTTCCAGTCCCCTTGGCGGATCGTGCAGGTCGCTCCGATACCCGGACCGGTGTTTCCCCAAAGGTTCGGGAAGTTCCAGTAGAGGCTGCGGCCTTTCGAAGGATCGCCGGTGTTGGTCAGTAACGGCATGAAGCTGACACCGTCGACAGGCTGGATCGTTTTGTATTTCTTTATGCCTGCCATTTCAAGGATGGTAGGGAAGAAGTCTTCGATGATGAGATATTTGTCAGTCTTGGTTTGCGGCTGTACTTTTCCCGGCCAGCTGACGATCATCGGTTCGCGGACACCGCCTTCATAGGCAGAACCTTTACCGCTGTTCAGCGGAGAGTTCTGGGTATGGGGGACACCGTCACGCCATTCCGGTTCGGCAGCAAGTCCGCCGTTATCCGACATGAAAAGGATGATGGTATTATCTGCCAGGTTATTCTTCTCCAGGTAATCCATGATATCTCCCAGGCTCTTATCCATTCCTTCGATCAGGGCGGCATAAGCAGCCTCTTTCTCTCCTAGCCCTTTATCAACATACTTCTGGTAGAAACGCATGTCCTTGTCGATCGGGACGTGGATGGCGTAATGTGACATATACAGGAAGAACGGCTGGTCGTATTGTTGTGCCTTATCCAATGCTTTCATGGCTTTCTGGGTTAAGGCTTCCGTGATGAAGATATCTTTTCCCCAATACTCATCCAGTCCGGGAACAGCGAACCAGGGACTCGGTTTGCCGTCTGTCCGGTTACCGAAATTGGCTTCTCCCAGATAGCTTGCCAGTCCGCCACCGGCATGTCCTGCAATATTCACTTCAAAGCCAAAATGATACGGGTTCTCTCCCGGTGTATCGAGAGCTCCCCAATGTGCCTTCCCGCAGTGGATAGTATGATAACCGTTATCTTTCAGTATTTGGGCCATAGAAGTGACCTGGTAGGTATGTTCGATGCCGGGAACTTCGCAGATACCGTTCACATTCCAGTCCGGTAATTCCAGTACATCGCTTTTACGGTCGGTGGAGGCATTCTTCGGATAGGTCCAGTTCGTTACCCGGTGACGGCCGGCATTCATACCGGTGTAGAGGCTGCAACGGCTCGGCGAACTGATACTGGAAGCATACGCCTGGGTGAACATCATTCCCTGGCGGGCGAGACGTTCCATATTGGGCGTTTCATATATTTCGTTGTAATGTGTCTTTTCCTTCCAGAAGGGGAGGGAAGTATCCTGCCAGCCCATATCATCTACTAAAAAGAGAATAATATTCGGCCGGTCCTGCGGTTTTGCCGCTTCGGCTTGTCCTGTTGTTCCCAGTAAGGGAATTGCAGCCAGGGAAAAGAATAGTCTCTTGTTCATATTCGTATCTTTTGAATGTTATTTATCGATTGTTATTTTTCCCGGAGCAGATACCGGGATGCTCCGCAGTTCCTGTTTATTTCCTGATTCTACCCATACTTTGACGATACCCGGACAGAGGACATCCAGCGTGAGTTGTTTGTCATTACGGGTAAGGATGCGGACTGTCGACGGCGAAAGGAATTTTTCCTGTACACCGATGACCGCCCAACCGTTGGCAACAGGGCAGAGATGGTACAGTTGGTCGGTGAAACCTTCCAATGTGATTTGTTTATCCGTAGTCAGTTCGGTGGCAGCCTGTTTAGCCCAGTCATAAAGGATGATCTGTTGATCATTGGGGCTTGCTTTCTCCGTCATCGTCTCACGTAGCAGATAATCGGCTTTACTGATCATCGCTTGCACGTTATGATACCGGGGAGAGGTGTTCAGGTTATAGCATATCAGCGATACGGCTTCATCACCGGTAGGGGCAAATACCCGGTAAGCTTTGCCGTCCTGCAGCGGGTTCGTGATAACCGATTCGGGTGTCGGTATGGCAGGAGCCTCGGGACGGAAAAGCTTTCCTTCCTCATCGATTAGTGGCAATATGTTTTCTTTGATAAAATCAGCGGGAGAGTCCGACAGATAAACCGGACCGCCGGACAGGGCTTTCGACCGGGCCATCAGACTTCCGCAGATGGTATCGCAGGAATGGAACATATCATGGTCGGGCCATACGGTCTGCCCTTGCAATAACGTATTGGTATAAGACTGGAACAGATGCGATTTCGCCATGTTCTCGTCATATTTCTTGTAATCGATGCTGACACGGGTTACACTACTATATAATGTATGGTCGATGTTCAGGATATTCTGTGCCATACAGTTCATCAGGCCGACTTGTTGATTGTGCGTTTGCTCTTCCAATGCCAGGTTACATGCTTTGGCCTGTCGTATAACTTCCGTATTTCCCATGTAAAGGGGCAACAGGAACGACTGGTTATCTATTTTAAGGAAGTCGAAGCCATAGTCTTTCAATGTTCCGACATAATATTGGTAGAATGTATCTATATTCTTTTTACTTGTCCCCGGAAGCATACTGCCGTTGTAAAGATAGAGTGATTGTTTTACCTTTTCCGAAAAGTTATTTTCCGGAGATATGCCTAACCAATAACCGCAGAAATTATACCATAGTCCTATCCATTTGACCTTGTTGTCTTTTTTCCGTGCCATGATATTCTTCCATCCGTTAGGAAATCTCTCCTTATCCGGAATAAAACTGGTAAGTTGACGATCTTTATTAGCCAAATGACCGTCATCTATCAATACGTAACGGATGGGAAGACCGGACGCTTCGATGCCATCGAGGTCATTCAGCATTTTGGTTTCGTCTATATCATAATGGTAGTGTTCCCATGAGCACCATCCCAGATATTTAAAGGCCTCGAAATAGTCTTTGTCTGTTCTTTTCCGGAGTGCAGATACCTTTTTATTATCTATTAATGCGGCGTAAGCTTTCCGGATGGCTTCATAAGTCGTCGGACCTTTTTCGACCAGTAAAACAGGTGCTTTTGATGGTAGACAGTCTGTTCCCAAAGTAGAAAGATAGACGGTGAGTGAACCGTCTTTATTTACCTGAAACCAGCTGATACTGTTTTCGGCGGCTACCGCTTTGGCATGCAGGAATTGTCCGTCGGATAATTTCAGTAGTAATGCATCGCCTGATACGGAAGGTGCCCCGTTGGAAGGAATACCAGGATAATCATCTTTTGTCAGGTCTTCCAATCGGTTGAACACCCACGGTAACAACCGGTTGGTGTTATTTGGCCATTGATAATCGCCCGGACGGGAGTCACGGCTGAAGAAGATACCTTGTTTATATGCCGGGATCGTTACTCGGTAGGCAATGGTTTGTTGTTTTGCCGGTATGTTCTTTTCGTAGAATACGGGGGATTGCAGTTCTTCTATATTTACTGCTTTATCCATCTGTACGGCAGTTATATCGTTGAACATCTTTCCTTTTTCGTAAGTAAAAGAAGTTTGTCCTTTCATACTGGTACTGATGATTGCACTTCCAAGTAATATGGAAAGTAGATATGCTTTGTTGTTTTTCATAGATTTCTATTTAACGTTATAGACACTGAAGTTGCGTATATCCGGTTGTGCCACCGATTGAGAGACCGTCAGGCGTAGAGCTGATGCTTCGACTGCCGGGAATTGCTCGATACGTTTATGTCCGACCGACTCGCCCTCGCAGACGGTTTGCCATTTACCGTTTACTTTGGCTTCTACTTTATACCGGCGGATACGTTCGCCATTAGCGATATTCTCCTGGATGATGCAATGGTTGACAACCTGCGGTTTGCCCAGTTTCAGTGTCAGGCTTTTCTTTTGTCCCGATGCAGAGGTTATAGGAGAGGAGAAACGGCGGTTGATCTCGTCGCCCCATTCTTTCAACCGTTGCACATCGCCGGCAGGGATCAGTCCGGTCGTATCGGGAGTCAAGCCGACGATCAATGTGGCATTCCTTCCGACCGACTTGTAATACATGTTCATCAGGCTGTCTACCGGATAGACGGTATTCTCGTCGTCCGGCTCCCAGAACCATTCATGCCGCCCGTTCATGCCACGCAGCGGGGTGTCTGCCATAGCCGGAACCCAGTATGCACCGTCCTGGTCACCATGTTTCAATAGATCGTTGTGGTTGCGGCTTCCTTCCGTGTTGTTACTGTGTGAGTAAGGGTAGGGGAAAGAGGACCAGCAGGGATAACCGACCGTACCCGACTCGGAACCGCCCCAACGGAAGTCCGCCCGGTCTACATTATGATAGAAAAGGCATTCAGGCTGGTACTTGGTGACGATGGGCAATACATCCGGCCCGTCGCCTTTCGGATCGTCTGCGCCACCGTCAAACCAGATCATAAACAAATCACCGTAGCGGCTGCACAGTTCTTCCACCATGCGCTCGCAGAAATGTTTATACCATTGTTGACGGTTGGCGGCAAACTCTCCTTCCCCCTGTACCTTGAAATTATGAACGCCAAAAAGTGAATTCCATCGGATGCCGACATAGATGCCGGGCATTATATCGTATTTTCTACATGAATTGACGAAGTCGCGGATGATATCCCCTTTGCCGTCGCGCCATTTCAACGCTTTCAGACAATACGGATTGACATCGCTCTGGTAAATGGCGAAACCTGTCTCATGCGTTGCCGTCAGTACGGCGAACTTGGCTCCCGCCGCTTTGGCAGCCTGTACCCATTGATCGGTATTCAGTTGAGTCGGATTGAAGATATTATAATCCTCTATCGGCTGGACGCGGTTGTTACCTTGACCGTATTTAATGCCGTCGAAGACATGGAGGTCATAATGGAAGACGACACCCATTTCCGATTCGTGCCACTTCAACTGGTGAGGTGCCGGGCGAGGTATCTCCGTTTGTTGTCCCATTGCCGGGAGAAAACTTGCTATCAATAAGATTACCAGATAAAAACGTGTATTCATGTGTATATTATTTACAGACAGTTTATAAAAGGATCGTTTGTCTTTTTCAACCAGTCTTTTAACTGGCTGGCAAACTGTTTAATCAATTCCGGCTGATCGGATGCAATATTGTTTAGTTGGTACGGGTCTTGCTCGCGGTCGAACAGTATCCACTCGTCAGTCTGGCCGTTTGTAGCGTGTACTGCAAATGTATATTTTTTTGTCCGGAAACCTCTGTAGCCAGTCGTTAAATTTTCAGAGGAGACTTGATAATAAGGCTGTATTACCTCCTGGACGTTGTCGGGAGAAAGGATGGAAGCAGACAGGTCGAATGTTTCCACTTCGGCAGGTATCTCTTCCCTGAAGCCCATTAACGACAATAGTGAAGGATAGAGATCGGCAAAACCGATCATCAGTGTCGAGTCCCGGCGCGGTGCGATCTTCTCCGGCCAGGTAAGTATCATCGGGACACGCATGGCTTCCTCGTAGTAAATATTCTTTCCGATATGATCGTGCATCCCCATGCTGTCGCCATGATCGGAGGTGAATACCACGATAGTATTGTCGAAGAGATCCCGCTCTTTCAGTGCACGGATAATGCGGCCGATCTGGTCGTCGACGCCGGTCATGCAGGCATAATAATCCAATACGCTTTGCCGGTAGAAATCACCGTATTCCGTTCCTTTCGGTGCGATGATGGGAGAGTTGCATAGTGATTCGACATCTACATTCCGATATACTTCTTTGTATTTGTCGGGAACCAGGTCGTAACCGGTGTGAGGCGGGTTCATGGATACGACCAGGGCGAAGGGTTTATCCCCGTCGCGGAGTTTATTATCTTGATTGGCGATATAGTCGATGGCCCGGTCGGTTTCGTATTCCGGTCCCCATTGGTCTACGAAATAGAATTCCTCGCGGCTGGCATCCGTATTCCAGTACATAGGCTTCAGGTGATAATCGTAGGTGCCGTAGGCGATCCAGTGACTGAAGCCGTGACGACGGTCCTTGGGACACCATTCGTTCCAGGCTATTTTTCCTTTGTTGTTATTTGTTTCGATGTAAGGTTGGTAAGGGGCATCCAGATGCCATTTGCCGATGTATCCCAATTCATATCCCTGATCTTTCAGGACGTCCGACCAGCAACGAGCCGAGGTGGGCAGTTCGACATGATAAGGTGTATTATCCGAATTACAGTTACCCGTAACCTTGCTGCCGATCGGATACCTGCCTGTCATCAGCATTCCACGGGCGGGCGAAGATACAGGATAGCTGCTGATCGCATCCGTAAAATGTACGCCTTCGGCAGCTAACTTATCCAGATTGGGAGTCTGTACGGGTTCTACACCCAGATAACCGATTGCCTGGCCGCGCCATTGGTCGGCCATGATGAAGACGAGATTGGGTGTATCAGCCTTTTCCTTTGCCTGCAACTGGTTGCAAAACAGGCAGGAAGTAATTAATAATATCTGTTCAGGGAGATGTTTCATATTTTTCAATCTTGAATATATTAGATACGATAACCGTAACAGTGTTATTACGATGGTCGTCACAACGGTGTTACGGTGAGCATAACAGTAGTGTTACGATGATCGTAACAAATATATGGTATTTTGGAGGGTGTGCCGGCTGGTTGTTCGTTTGATTTGACACACCCTCTCAAAATTAATCGTTCGGCAAATGCTTCTCAGCTTCTGCTTACTTCAACGCGCTTGATCCTGCTTGTACATCCCAACCCGGGTTCTGATAAATGTACGCAGTACCGATATCGCCACCCTTATCCGGCGTACTCAGACGGATCACGTCGTAAGCAATAGGGGCCAGGTAATGAGCCTGCATGAAAGTATATCCGTTGAATGCCTTGTTGTTCTTGTGTATCTGGTACGGGCGGATATATTTATTTGCCCGGCTGGATACGTTCGGTTCGTCGGCTTCGCCTTCGGGTTTCAGCTCTCCTGCATCGTACAGTTTGTAGTTTTCATCCCAAAGATTGAAGCCTTCTACCTGGTAATTTTTCATCTTATCGAGTGACCTCCAGCGGTATAAATCGTCCAGGCGCAGACCTTCTGCAATGAATTCGATGCGTCTTTCACGGCGGATATTATATAAAGTAGCGTCTACCGTATTATCACCGGAATAAACAGCAAGGTCATTCTCTTTTGACAGGTCGGTTGCCGAGATCGTTTTCTGGAAATCGTTATCTACCTGGGCGCGGTCGCGCAGAGCTTTCCAGTAAGCAGTACTTTTAGCATCCAGGTTATGATCGAGTACATAATTGGCTTCGATATAATTCAGGTAAGCTTCTGCAGCACGGAAGATTACGCATCCTGTGTTACCCGGTAACGTCGGCCCCATGCTGGCATCCTGATTCAATCCTTTACGGATGCAATAGCCGGTTGTATTTTTAGTTTCTGTATTGATCGTGAGCCCCGGACGGATAAAGTTGTTACGATTATTGATCGGGTCACCCGGGATACTGATGGATTCGCGGAAACGGTTGTCACGATTTGCTGTAACATCTTCCAGCGTTTTATCGCCTTTGTAGCCGGATCCGGAGGCATAAATAGGTAAACCGTTTTTCATTAATACACTTTCAACCAGTGAACGGGTGTATCCGCTATTGCCGCTGCCATTACCGCCTACGTCTACTGTCTGCAGGTAGGATACTACATAATGGAATACTTTCAGGTCGATGTCATAGCGTCTCCAAAGTAATACTTCTTTCTTGTCTGACAGGTCGACACTATTAAACATACTTGAATAGTCTTCCAGAGGGAATGCATCGGCTACGATTTGTGCGGAGCTTTTTGCTTCCGAGAGGAAGAAGTTTATTTCTGAATTCAGGTCGATGTTGAAGTCTTTCAGGTAGCTGGCATTCGCTCCCGGCCACCCTGGTCCGCCGGGGACACGGTCGGTTCCTGCATGATATTTTAACCAGGTTCCTTCGTAGAGAGCTACTCTCGATTTAAGCAGTAGCGCTACGTATTTTGTCAGACGGTTTGATTCGGGGGCTGTTGCTTTCATCATTTCGGCGGCTGTGTCCAGATCTTTCAGAATGAAACGGGCAACCTCATTTTGCGGACGGCGCTGGTTAGCTTCGGCCAGTTCTGTATAATCATCCGAAAGTACTTTGTCTACTATTGGAAAATCGCCGTATTTCTTCATGAAAGTGAAATATTGGAAAGCACGGAAAAAATACATTTCACCGATGTAATGGCGGATATTGGCATCCGTACCGCTGATCTTACCTTCTTCGTATTTAGGTAACACGGTTTCAAGGAAATAATTACAGTCACGGATCTTTTTGAAATCCCATTCGCCACTGGTCGGTACACGACGTTCACCGGGGACGAAGTTATCTTCTTCTTTAGCCGCACATTGATTGTCGCTGTTGTTGTCTGTTTTGAAAACACCGATGTTGTATTCTCCCGGCTTATGGGCGGGAAGGGCGTCATATTGAGCGGCACCGAAGCTGGCCAACTCGGCTTCCGTGTTCAGATAGTGTTCCGATGTGACGGAGGATAGCGGTTCTCTGTCCAGGAAATCGTTACATGCAGTAAAACAGAAAGCTCCTGCAGCAAGAGATAATATAATGATTGATTGTCTTTTCATGATGTCTTTAATTTTAGAATGAAACATTTACTCCGCATGAAAGCGTTCTGGAAAGGGGATAAATCTTACCGTTACCCCAGGAACCGCCAACAGCTTCAGGATCGAATACTCCGAAGATAGAAGAGATGGTAAACAAATTGTCACCGGAGAAATATACACGTACTTTGCTAAGGCCAATCTTATTGACTAAATAAGTCGGTACGGTGTAACCGACCTGCAGGTTCTTCAGGCGCAGATAGGCTGCACTTTGTAAATAGCCTGTTTGCGTCTTCTGGTTCTTATCCGCGTTGCTGTCGAAATAAGGCTTCGGGAAATAAGAATTCAGATTTGCTCCCATTGCATCGCCTTCCGGACGGAAGTAGTCAAAATGCTCTTTATAGCCGATAGATTGCCATAATCCACCGGTTGCACCCCAGAAGAAGTTTCCATTCAGCCAGATATCACGTTTGCAAACACCCTGGAAGAATGCGCGGAAGTCAAATCCGTTCCAATCGGCACCTAATGTGATACCCACCTGGTAACGTGGTGTTTCATTTCCGATAATCTTGCGGTCGCCCGGATCGCCTACTGTATTTGAACCGGTCGAGATTTTACCGTCATTGTTCAGGTCTTTATACATGATGTCGCCTGCTCCCCATTTGCTACCGATCTCAGACTGGTCTGTTGTAGCCAGATGAGCCTGCATTTCTTCGTCAGTCTTAGCAATTCCGATGGTTTCGAATCCCCAGATATCACCCATATACCTTCCGTTATAAGGTACATATTCTATGTTACCGTCTGAATTTTTCCGGTCGATGATCTGTGCCTCGTTTGGATATTTAGTGATTTTGCTTCTTGCATCCGCCAAGGTAAATCCGATTGTATATCCAACTTTGCCGATACGGTCGTTCCAGTTCAGGGCTAACTCCCATCCGTTGGTCGTCATGGCTGCATTGTTGATACGCGGTAGTTTGTCATTGTCTATACCGATGATGGATGATTTTTCTTCCGGAGGACCAACCATGTCATCCGTGTTACGTTTAAACCATTCGATAGAACCTGACAGACGGTTGCTGAAGGCACCGAAGTCGACACCTACGTTGGTCGTCGTGATCTTTTCCCAGGTCATCAGGTCGCTGACCATCAGGGGGGCTGTTGCCGTGGTCGGCATTTGTCCGGCGATCAACCATTTACCATTCTTCATTCCTAGTGGCTGAGCCGGGTAGAAGGGGTAAAAATCTTTTGTATTCTGGTTGCCTAATTTACCCCATGAGAAACGAGGTTTCAGTGTGCCTACATAATCGGAAATCGATTCCCAGAAGGCTTCACGTGCAATGTTGTATCCTAAAGAGAAAGAAGGGAATACATTCCAGCGTTTATCTTTCAGGAAGCGGGATGAACCGTCGTAACGAACATTGATTTCAGCCAGGTAGCGTCCGTCATAGTCATAGTTCAGACGTCCGAAGAAACCGGCGGTTGCCCATTCTTTTTTGTTGGCTGCTGTATAGTCTTTACCCATACTGGCATCGATACTGGGTACTTCATCGCTGATGACATCGTCGCGTCTGGCATAGACGTAATTTTGTTTATACAACTCGGAGTTGAATCCGACCATTACCTTGAAGTTGTTTTTTTGGACAGACTTGTAGTAATCGGTGTATAAACTGGTGGTCAGTAGATTATTGTCCTGTGCCGAGGACCAGGCATAGGTAGCGCCTGGTCCGTATGAACCGGCAAATGCCAGGGCAACAGGCTCGTTGTCTGAGTTGTATTCATAAATTTTAGCCAGGTTTTCGTCTTTGTTTATATGTTCTGCTTTCAGGCTTACATCTCCGCGGATGTTCCAGTCTTTGACAGGAGTGATCGTAAAATTAGCCTGTGTATAGATAATGTCTTTTCTGCGTTTGTAGCGTCCGCCATCCTCTATCTGGATGATTTTGGAATTACGCATATAATGACCGTTCGGATCTTTGAAAGGCATAGTAGGCCATGTTCTTGAAATATCATGATAATACAAGCCGACACTAACCCCGTTGGCTGTGTTATCCGGATCGTCATTTGCATATGTCGGACGATCGAGTTCTTCACGGATGAAACGAGTGTTGATTCCTATTTGCAGCCAGTCGTTTACCTGTGAATTGATTTTAGCAGAGGCATTCATACGTTTGAAATCATCATCTCCATAACGCATGTTACCGCCTTGGTCCATGAAAGCACCGGACATGAAATAGGTAAGCTTTTCCGTACCTCCGCTCACATTTACATTGTGTTCTTGTGTAAAACCTGTTTTAAAATGGTTACGTGCCCAATTCTGGTTATCGTTTGCTTTTTGGTGGAATTCATACATTCCGTTTCCCGGATTGGGTACGGTCGTTGTCGTGATTTCTCCTCGCTGGTACGCCAGGATTCTTCCAATGGTTTCATCATTGAAAGGTACATTCTGACCACTGTTTAATGCAGCAGTATTAAAAAACATGGCAAACGTGTAAGAATCCATCATATCCGGCAGGTTTGTAGCCGTTGACCAACGGAAACTGTTGCTATAATTTACTTGAGCTTTACCGCTTTTGCCACTTTTAGTGGTAATCAAAATAACGCCGAACGGTGCACGTGAACCATAAATACTGGACGCAGCAGCATCTTTCAATACAGAGATGCTTTCGATATCGTCCGGATTCAAAGCATTCATATCTCCTTCGATACCGTCTATCAGGATCAGCGGAGAGTCCGTCGAGCCTTCGCCGATGGTTCCTGTACCACGAATGTTTACTTTTAAAGCGTTACCCAGTGCACCTCCCTGATTGTTGAGTGACATGTTCAACCCGGGAACGACACCCTGCAAAGCCTGTCCTACCTGAGCAACAGGGCGGGATAACAACGCTTTGTTGTCGACAGTGGAAACGGCACCTGTCAGGTTTACTTTCTTTTGTGAACCGAAACCTACGACAACGACTTCATCCAGCGCTTGAGTATCTTCTCCCAGTTGGATGGTCAGGACGGTTTGATTTCCGTCCAACTTGATCGTTTGTGTCTGGTAACCGATGTAAGAAATGTTTAATACATTGCCTTTGGAGGCGTTGATTGAAAACTTACCGTCGATGTCTGTGACGGTTCCGTTTGTGGTTCCTTCTACCAATACGGAAGCTCCGATAACGGGGTCACCGAGGCTTTTGTCGATAACAGTACCAGTAATGGTAAGCTGCTGCGCGTATATATAAGATATACTGGTAAGCAGCAGCGCGATTAATAACGTGACTCTCTTCTTCATTCTCTTTTAGTTTAAGGTGTAAATACTAAAATTTTTAAATGTTTGTAAGCAAAAGTATGTGGTATACCTGGAAAGGATAACAGGCGTTTTCTTCATTAACAACGGGTGTTTTCTTTATTTTGTAACCTGTGTATCAGCGTAGCGGGTGTTTTATTCAAAAATAGTGGGTGTTTTATTCATACTTTATTTTTGCAGACTTTTTATTTTGTTAGCGTTGGTGTATTCTTCCTCTTTTTTTGTTTCTTTGTAATAATGTTCTTTGTGTTTACATACTGGACTTTGTTAAGGAGGAATATGAGGAGATCTTTATTTATAATATTATTTATTCTTTGCTACCTGTCCGGATATAGTTTTTTTGAAAAAGACATCCGGGTACTTACTATGCAGAATGGGTTGGCCGATAATACCGTTTCCTGTATCCATAAAGATAGAGACGGGTTTATGTGGTTCGGAACAGATAATGGATTAAGCCGCTATGATGGGAAAAATATCAGGAATTTCGGTTTGGATGAACGGTATATGAAAGTGAATCATATTCGTGAATCAGCAGATAACCTGCTTTGGCTGATCGCTAACGGACAGATATATTGTTTTGACCGGCGGATGGAACGATATATCCCTGTCAACCTGACCGAAAAATGTACCGGAGTTCAGGACATACTATTGCAAAAAGACAACTCTTTATGGGCTATATCGAATGAAACTCTTTATCTTATTTCCATTGATTACAGGAAGAATCCGGATGAGAATATGACCGGGGTTAATCTCCGGGTAGAAAAGGAGTTTGCCAATCTGGCCGGAGGTAATATCAATTATACAGCTATATGTCAGTCACCGGAAGGTATGATTTATATCGCAACAGATTGGGGGAATATAGTAACGTTCGATCCGGTCTCTTACCAGGTTATAGACAAAGGGGATTTGCCGAAGGTTAATAAAGTACATGTCCACAGGCTCTTATATGCAGACGGATATGTCTGGCTTTCAACCTGGGCCAATGGGGCGATCCGTTATAATCCGGAGTCGGGGGCTTACGATCAATATACGTATAAACCTGAAGATAAAGATAAGATATTGTCTCATTGGGATGTCTATCAAATGGTTCCTATGGGAAACGGTCGTTTACTGGCTGCCACCTGGAACGGATATACCATCTTTATACCTGAAAAAGAAGACTCTACAAAGTATACAACCGAAATATATAACAATACGGCTTCACAATTACATCGCAATCTGGAAACCCGTATGATCTCTGCGTATTATGATCCGGAAGGGATCATGTGGATCGGGACACAAGGAGGAGGCGTGTATGCTTCCGACCTGCGAAAACAGTTCTATCAACGTTTCCATCAGGAAACACACAACGAAATATGCGGGATGGCAACAGATAAAAAAGATCATATCTGGCTGGCTTCTTTCCATAAAGGAATATTGAAAAGCACGGAAGCATTCGATCCCCAGGGCAGACTTTCTTTTGAATCTGTCTCTGTCGGAACAGGAAATACCGTGTTGTGTGTAGCAACCGATCGGAACGGTGATCTGTGGTTTGGAAATAATCACTCCGAACTGATCTGGTATAATTCGGATAATGACTCCTTTACGGTTTATCCTATCCGTATTCCCGGAAAACCGGACTGGATAGGCAGTGTCTGGTATATCTTATGTGATGGGCAGGATCGGTTATGGTTGGGAACAACAAATGGTTTGCTTCTTTTTAATCCTGTGACCAAACATTTTTTCCATTATCCTGTATCTCCGGGTACAATCCGGGTTATTGCTGAAGTTCCCGGTGAATGTTTATGGTTAGGTACGACTGATGGTTTGAAAAAGTTTATTTTTCAAAATGAAATGCTACGTTCCGGTTTTGAACAAGAGGCTAATATTCCGGCGAAAGATGCCCGTTCTCTTTTTGCCTCAGCGGATGGAAATTTGTATATAGGTTATGCGGATGGCTTCGGTGTCATGGAGATCGGAACTGACTCGATAGGGAGTTTTTATACGACACATAACGGATTAAGCAATAATTTTATCGGTTGTATCAGTGAAGATTCACAAGGTCATTTATGGATTGGTTCCAATTCAAGTATCTGTCGGTACAGTAAACATCAGAAATTGTTTTATAATTATTATATCTCAGGAAATAACCGTTCTGTATTACATTATAAGGATTTCCTGTTTTGGGGAAATAACAAGAATATAACCTATTTCCTGCCGGAAGAGGTTATGAACGATCAACCTGAACAGAATAAAGTTGTTATCACCCAGTTGGATGTCGATAATAAAACTGTTTTGATCGGTCAGAAAATCAATGATCAGGTTATCTTGCAAGAAGGGATCCCTTATACGAACGAATTGACACTGAATGCTTCCAATAATAATTTCTCCCTGATGTTTAGCAACCTGACCTATTCGGAAGAACTTCAGAAATACAGTTACCGACTTACTCCCGGGCAGTCTGAATGGCTGATAGCCGGTGATGGCGAACGAATTTCGTATGCCAACCTACCCGCAGGAGAATATCTTTTCGAAGTAAGAAGCATTTTCCCTGATGGTTCGAATGGTGATACTACTTCGTTAGCAATAACTATTCTGCCTTATTGGTATGAAACAGTCTGGTTTCGTTTACTTGTATTGGCTTTTGCAGTATGTATTGTATATTATCTGATGCGTCGTATCAAGAAGGAGCAGGTCCGGCTCACCCAGGAAGAGCGCCTGAAACATGAGCTCTTTGTTTCCAATCTGGAACGTGAGAAAGAGAAACAAATCAGCCGTGAGCGGGAAAATTTCTTTACGAACGTATCGCACGAATTACGTACACCGTTAACGTTGATTCTTTCTCCTTTGCAGGAGTTGTTGCAGACTGAACGTTTGTCTCAGGCTTTACAGAATAAGCTCTCTCTGGTGTATAATAATGCCACTTCATTATCTACCCTGGTGAACCAATTGTTGTATGTCCAAAAGATAGAGGCCGGCATGGTTCAGCTTCATTTGTCGAAAGTAGAGATTGTAGCGCTTGTGAGGAAGGTGATGGCCTCTTTCCAGCAGATGGCGGAGATAAAAAGTACTAAGTATGTCCTGGACTCTGGTATCTCTTCTTTAGAGCTTTGGATAGATGCCGGGAAGATAGAGTCGGCATTAAAAAATTTACTGTCGAATGCATTTAAATATACTCCAAACAACGGAATAATAAGGGTTTCGCTCGAAGAGAAAGAGGTCGACGGGAAAATGTTCTGCTTGCTTTCCGTCTCGGATAATGGTCCCGGTATAGCGGAAGATTTGCAGGAACGTATCTTCGATTCGTTTATTACGGGTAAAAATGATCCCTCATTTTCTACCCGGATGGGTATCGGTTTACGTATTGTAAAAAATACGATGGATCTTCATCATGGGCAGGTATTGTTAGATAGCTCTCCGGGGAAAGGTTCGAGATTTACGCTTTACCTGCCACTGGGTAAGGAACATTTCAGAGAGGATGAATATGAGTGGATTGAAGATGTCCGGGAAACAAAGGAAGAAGAGACTTTCTATAGAACGCAGAAAGAAGAAGAAGATACGAAGGTTACTTCAGGAAAGAAGTTGTTGATCATAGAAGATAACGATGAGATCAGAAGTTATATTTATTCTTTGTTCTGTAAAGATTACCAGGTATTGGAAGCCCATGATGGAGAAGAAGGAGTAAAAATTGCCACCGAAGAGATCCCAGACCTGATCATTTCAGATATTATGATGCCTGTAAAAGACGGCTTTGCTTGCATACAGGAGATCAGGCAGCAGTTGGTGACAGCCCATATCCCGGTCATCATGCTTACGGCAAAGGCGGAAGAAGAAGATTTATTGAAGAGTACCCGGATTGGTGTGGACGATTATATCATGAAACCTTTCAACCCCGAAATCCTCAAAGCGAAGGTGGAGAACCTGATCCATCTGCGTGAACAACTGAAGCGTATTTATACAAAGACATTGATGTTGAAACATACGGAAGAGAGGCCGGACGATGAAGAGGCTGCCGATCCTTTCATGCAACAGGTGATCGGTATTGTCGAAGCCAACCTGACTAATCCGGATTTTAGTGCGAAGAGTCTGGCTAGCCTGTTGAACCTTAGCCAACCGACTTTATACCGGAAGATGAAGCAACAAAGTAACTTGTCTATCATCGAAGTGATCCGCAGCATACGTATCAGTAAAGCTGCTTCACTGATTATGCAGAAGAAATACTCTGTCCAGGAGGTTGCCGAAATGGTGGGCTATAATGATATAACGACTTTCCGTAAACACTTCACGAAGCAGTTCGGCGTGTCGCCGTCACGGTATAATGCTTTATAGCCTCCATTACCTTTGGGATATAGCGGATTACCCGGCAGATGTTGCTGTTTACCCGAAATGCTCTGTTAGTAACAACCGATCTTCTTTTCATATCACAACTGTGAAACAAAAGAAACTCATCTGTGAAACAAACGGAATCCAACTGTGATATGCAAGGAACACAGTTGTGATATGCAATAAGAAAGAACATATGCAATAATTTCCGGTAAAAATTGCAGGTTATGGAATAAAGATTACTTTTGCATCAGGTACAGATATGGAAGAAGCCCCCCTTAGGAGATTAAGATGAGTAGTATTAGTTTCAGCGAAATATATACCAGCTATTACAAACGGTCTTTTTTGTTTGTAAAGTCCTATGTCAGGGATGATATGGTGGCTGAAGATATCGTGTCTGAAGCATTAATTAGCCTATGGGAAACTGCCAAAAAAGAAACGATAGAACATCCTTTATCCTTATTATTGATTATTTTGAAGAATGGTGCTTTGAATTATTTGAAACATCAGGATGTCCGGCAATCAGCTATGGAATCTATTTCTTCTAAAATGGTACGTGACCTGAATTATCGTATAACCACTTTACAGGCCTGTGACCCAGAAGAAATTTTTTCTTCTGAAATAACCCGGATTATACAAGATACGCTGGAGGCACTTCCGGAACAAACTCGTCGGGTTTTTGAAATGAGCCGTTATGAATATCGCTCGGTGAAAGAGATTGCTAAAGAATTATCTATAAGTTCTAAGAGTGTTGAGTACCATATAACTAAATCTCTAAAAGTACTGCGCATAGCTTTGAAAGAATATCTCCCAGTATTTTATTTCCTGTTCGTCTTCATAAAAAATTAAAGAAAAATAGAATTCGTCTTAGGGATTTTTATCTGTGTGTTGTCTCTATATACAAGAAACGGAAAAAGAGACGAATGGATAAAAAACTATTACAAAAATATGTCGAAGGTAATGTTACAATAGAAGAGGTAGAGGCTGTTGTAGATTGGCTGGATAGCGATGAAAGGCATGTAAAGGAGTTTATGGCTTTACATAAACTACATGATATCTCAGTATTAAACCAACCTAAATTTGGACAAAACCAGGTTAAGAAAAAAGGAATGGCTTTTTCCCGGATTACTATCGAATTAGTAAAAGTGGCGGCTGTAGCATTAATGCTAATTGGAGGTAAGTTTTTATTTGATACTATTATGCAGACAGAAGAATCTCTTCAGTATCAGACATTATATATTCCCGCAGGTCAGCGGGCTGAACTGATTCTCCCTGATAGTTCAAGAGTTTGGCTGAATGCTCATTCCAAATTAATTTACCCTGTTAGCTTTCAAAAAGATAAACGTGAAGTCAGGCTTGATGGAGAAGCCTATTTTGATGTCAAACATAATGAATCATCTCCTTTTGTCGTAAAAACAAAAGAGATGGATATAAAAGTATTAGGTACTGAGTTTAATGTCTCGGCTTATTCAGAAACTCCGGAGCTTAAAATAGCTCTGTTAAAAGGACATGTAGAATTACAGCCTACCGACTTTTCCCGTACCTATCTGATGCAGCCTGGAGAACAAATTTGGTATAAGGAGGGTCGGTATGTTGCTTCCCGGATAAAGGATATGGATTATTTCAGATGGAAGGAAGGTCTTTTATGTTTTAATAATCAGCCTATAAAAGAAATAATGGAAAAACTGCAGTTATATTACGATATTCGAATAGAAGTGGGTAACCGACCTTTTCTACATGAACGTTATTCCGGAAAATTTCGTGTAAAAGATGGAGTTGAGCAAGTGCTAAAAGTATTACAACTGGAGCATAAGTTCACTTATACGAAGGACAATGAATTGAATCAAATAACTATAAAATAGATTGCCTATGGAGAAATAAGGATGGTGAACGAAAGAAACCGGATTATGCTGTAACATAATCCGGTGGAAAAAATGTCAGCAAAATGACGTAAGCTTTATAATCAAGTACTAACATTTTAGATAATACAAAGTTATGAAAAAAAAATGTACAGGAGAAAACTATGCCCTGTTATTAAGTGAATTTAAACACATCTATCGAGTTATGAAGTTAATCTTAATCTTTTTAGTATTATGTGTTTCGATGGTTTTTTCTGTTAATGTGAACTCCCAGACCGCGCGTGTCAGTATCGATGCGAATCAGTTGCAAACAAAAGATATAATTAAACAAATAGAAGAACAGACTGATTATCTGTTTGTATATAATAATAGCAAAGTGGATCTGAGTCATCGGATCTCTTTTACAGCAACTGATGTATCTGTAGCGGAAGTTTTAAACAGATTATTCGAAAACTCGGAAATTGTTTATGCGATGGAAGGGAAGAATATTCTCTTAATGAAGAAAAGTTTGCTTGCCCAGCAAAAGGGGAAACAAATAAAAGGAATTGTAAAAGATAGTAAAGGTGATCCTGTTATCGGAGCGAATGTAGTGGAAAAAGGAACTACTAATGGCATCATAACGGACATAGACGGTAACTTTTCTCTTACTGTTTCGGAAAATGCGATGTTACAGGTTTCTTATCTTGGCTATATCCCACAAGAAATAGCAGTAGACGGCAAAAGCTTTTTTACCATTTTGTTTCAGGAAGACCTCCAGGCATTGGATGAAGTAGTGGTAGTGGGTTATGGTGCCATGAAAAAGAGTGTAATAACAGGTGCTATCAGTAGTATTCCTTTGACTGCTGTTAAACCCGTGGCTACTCAGCGGGTTGACCAGATGTTGCAGGGACAGGCAGCGGGTGTTATGGTCTTAAATACAGACGGTTCACCAGGAGCAGAGACAACTATACGAATCAGAGGTATGAATTCAATTCAAGGTGGAAACAATGCCCTGATAGTCATTGATGGATTTCAAGGTGGCGAATTAAGGTCGATAAACCCTAATGATATTGCATCGATAGAAGTGTTAAAGGATGCGGCTGCAACTGCCATTTATGGTGCGCAGGGAGCAAATGGAGTCATTCTTATAACGACTAAAAAGGGTACTTCAGAAAAACCTTCTATAAATTACTCATCGGAAGTCGGATTTTCGAAAATCCTTATGGGCGGTGTAGAATTAATGAATGCGGCAGACTATGCGAGAGAACTAAATGCGATAGAGATCGCCAATGATCTGGACAGAGTTCCCGAGCCTCTTTTCACAGACGCACAAATTAAAGATCTTGAAGAAAGTGGAGGTACAAACTGGATGGATGAAGTCTATCGGCCGGCACTTATACAAAGCCATCAACTTTCTGTTAGTGGAAAAACCAAAAAAGTCAACTATTTTGTTTCAGGTTCATTCCTCAATCAGGACGGTATTATGATCAATTCTGGCTACGAACGCTATTCCCTGCGGTCAAATATTGGTGCAACTATAACCGATTGGTTGAACGTTTCTCTTAACTGGGATGGGGCGATACAAAATAGATCGGGTGCTGATTTTGGAGGAGGAATAGACTGGCCGGGTAATCCTGTACTTGGTGCTGTGGTCTTTTCTCCTACAATCCCCGTTTATGATGCAAATGGGAATTATTCGAAGGCTAACAATCGGATTGGGGACCCAGCTGTTTGGAATCCTGTCGCTAGTGCGAAAGAGACCCAAAACGACAGGAGAATAGTTCACAACAACATTAATGTAGTGTTGGATTTTAAATTCCTCAAATATTTCTCTTTTCAAGTTAATGGGGGAGCAAGGATCACACAAAGTGAAACCGACCAGTTTTATAATATGAAAACATTTATGGGGAACCAGTCGAATGGTATAGGTCGGGTTAGAAATACATATTCTAAGGATTTGCAGAACTCCAATGTATTGAATTATACGAGAGATATCGGTTTGCATAATCTTAATTTTACTGCGGTAGGTGAAATAAAGGTGAATGATGAAACCTGGAGTTATATTAATAACAGCAATTTTGCTATGCAGGAAACCGGTATCTATGATCTGAATGCAGCCAAAATACAGAAGACGAGTTCAGGACAGGGGCATCGGAAAATCTTATCCGGAGTTGGAAGAATCAATTATGGATACGATAATAAGTATTTGCTTTCCATGAGTATTCGTGCAGACGGTTCTTCTGTTTTTGGAGAGAATAATAAATGGGGATATTTTCCTGCGGCTTCTATCGGATGGAGACTTTCCCGGGAACACTTTATGAAAGATTTTACTTGGATTGATGATTTAATGATCCGGGCGAGCTGGGGAAATACCGGAAACCAGGCAATTAGCAATTTCCAAACAATTTCCCAGATAGGAAGTAGTGGAAAATACCCTTGGTACGGAGGGGATGCTTCTAATTTAGGATACGCCGTAATTTCTGCGTCAAATCCGAACTTAAAGTGGGAAAGTACTCGCCAGTATAATCTTGGATTAAATCTATCATTATGGAACGGTATGCTTCAGTTTACCGGCGAGTATTATGATAAGGTCACTTCGAATTTATTGATGATGAGAGAAATACCCCGATCAACCGGTTTGAATAGTATAATAGATAATGTAGGAAAGATGGGAAATAAAGGCTGGGAACTCTCAGTGAATGGAAATTTCAATTTTGGAGAATTGGAATGGAGTCCGGGAATAAATACTACCTTCTCAAAAACAAAAGTATTGGACTTAGGAGGTGAGGACTTTATATCCTATTCTGCCGGAGGTAGCGGACATGGTACGAATATTCCATTCATGTTTCTTACAAAAGGACAACCGTTCGGACAAATCATGGGATTTGGTTATGAAGGGACCTGGAAAGCCGACGAAGTGAACGAGGCTGCAAGATATGGTCAATTGCCTGGTGATCCAAAGTATACAGATGTGAATAATGATGGTAAAATTGATTATGATAATGATTGGAAAGTCATAGGAAACACTTTGCCTAAGATGATCTTTGGTATTACAAACCGGTTTAAATACAAAAATTTTGATTTGACCTTCCTGTTTCAGGGTACATGTGGTAATGATATATTTAATGTTGCGAGAATAAAAAGGGACGAAGGAGTTGGGTACGGCACTGCCAAATTTGACCGATGGACTCCCGAGCATCAAAACACCGATGTCCCTGCATTATATGCAGCAAGTTACAGAGAGGCGTACCGTAATAACTGGGATGCAGCTCACCCTGATAATCATTTTGTTAGTACAATCACATTCCCTACTTCAGGTGGAAATGTTAATGAAAGATGGATAGAGAACGGTTCTTATATCAGACTTAAAAATCTTACACTTGGCTATACTTTTGATAAGATTAGTGTATTTGAACATATTAGAGTCTATCTGACAGCGACCAACCTGTTCACCATAACCAAATATAAAGGTTTTGATCCTGAAGTTAGTTCATTTACCGGAAGTGATGCACAATTGGGTACCGATTTTAATAGTTATCCGTCTTCAAGAGTAATCAGCCTGGGTGTAAATATTAATTTGTAAACTTTTAAAGATATGAAACGATATATATTAGTGTTGGGATTTTTTCTGCTATTGATAATTCCAAGTTGTGATTTATTTGATTTATCGGAAGAGCCTAAAGGATTTACTACTCCTGATAATTATTTTAGTACTCCTACCCAGATCGAGACTATTTTGACTGCTTCTATGTACAGAGCGTTTCATTCCTGGGGAGGATATGCATATAATCCTGCATTGCATCGTCACTCGGATCAAGATTATGGAGGAGATTTGGTTATTGGCTTGAACCATGGATCGGATATCTATAATCTTCATTTTGGAAATATAAAAGATCTCAACTTTGCTTTGAGGTCGATAAAAGACAAAGGACTGGAAGGTACTTCACAGGAAGAGGTAGATCAATTGGTCGGACAATTGAAGTTTTTAAGGGCTTGGAACTATTTCCAATTAGTACGGATGTGGGGAGGTATGCAAATTCTGACCGAAGATGATGTCGATGATTATTTTACTATACTACCCGAACGTTCTTCTGTGGAAGACACATATGCTTTAATAGTGAGTGATTTTGAAGAAGCTATTGATAAACTTCCTGATGACTGGGGATCATTCGGACGTCCGAATAAATTGGTTGCTAAAGCTCTCTTAGCAAAAGCCTATTTGACTATGGCAACGGCTCCTCTTAATGAGGTTAGTTATTATGCAAAAGCTGCTGGCTTGGCTAAAGAGGTAATAGACTCTAATAGGTATAGCCTTGTTAAAGATATCAGAGATGTATTTTCGATGAAGACTGAAGAGGGACCTGAGATGATGTGGAGTTTTGTTGCCAATGAAGAGTGCCCGTCGACAGATCCTCGTGTTTGGAGTTCTATATATGGATGGTCGGATTATGCTGCCGATCAGGTTTGGGTAGACTCCGTATACAACGAACAACCCAGAAAACATATCTATTTGGAAACCCATGACAAAAATGGTGTACCTGCTGCAGAGTTAGGTCGAAATGTGGGTATTCAGAAATATCTGTACGATACCTGGGAGAATTTCGACAGAGGATTTACAACGATAAACATCCCGATTGTCAGATATGCAGATGTTTTATTGATATTTGCGGAAGCCGATAATATGTCTAAAGGAGCTCCGAGTCAGGCTGCTGTTGATGCGATAAATTCCGTAATTGATCGCGCGAATGACTATCAGCCTAATCCCAATTACCCGCTTTTAAGTACAAACATGACAAAAGAAGCCTTTGATAAGGCAGTGATCCATGAACGTAGCTTGGAACTTTGTTTTGAATACGACCGGTGGAATGATATTGTAAGGAAAAGAATTCTTTATGAGGTAACCAGGGAAGAATATAAGCAGAATTATTCAGAAAATGATTACCTGTTTCCGATCCCGGAAAGTGAGATAAGATTAAATCCTAATATGAAGCAAAATCCAGGTTATCAGGATTAATATTAACCCATAAATAGATACAATATGAATACTATAAATATAATAGGAAGAGCGCTTAGACTCTTTCTTTTTTCCTGTTCTTTTTTATTGTCTGTAACTCATTTGAATTCTCAGGTAATTGCACAAACAGGTGCAATAGGGGATGACTCTGAAAGTAATAATGAGAAAAAACTGACTGTATGGGTAGCTCCTGCAGAACAAAAAGTTCGTTCGGACGATAGGATCGAAAAAGATAATCTTATTTGGTCCGAAAAAGATAAAAAGATAGCTGTAGCGGGAGCTGGAAATGAACATGTTCCTTTTCAGGTTGTAATAACAACATCGGTAAAAGGCTCTCCACGGGAGATAAAAGTACCAGATGGTTTTATGATCGAAACTTCAGATCTGACTTCGGCGCAAGGTAATAAGATCCGGAAAGAAAATATCAATTGTTATCTGGAACACTATATAATGCTTTTCGCAACATCAAGTGCTGTCGGAGCAACCGGTTATTGGCCTGATGCGATAGTTCCCATTAAAAAACCTTTTAGTATGGCGGCTCAGTATGATATTGTCAAAAATAGGCCTATATGGGTTGATATGTTTATCCCTTCAGGAACAAAAGGGGGTGAATATTCAGGTAATATAGAAGTGACTCAACATGGGGAACTGGTTCAGAAACTGCAGTTGGTTGTCAAGGTTTATGATTTTTCATTGCCGGATCAGACTTCTTTAATCACTTATATGAACGTTTCAAAAGATCAGTTGGCACATTTTTATCATAAGCCGAGTAACTCTGATGAAGTGACTGATATAACTCAGGTATATTATGATAAGTTATTCACTAATAGGATGGAACCTTGGTTTAATGATATGTTGCGGCCGGATATAGAATTGAAAGATAATAAAGTAAAAGTAACATTTGACCATGAAAGGTACCTTTATTATATGAATACGCTAAAAACAAAACGTGTCCTTTTAAATGCTTTTCCCGGTAATTTGAACCGATTGATGACAGCTCAGCCATTTTCTGATGAATATAATAAAATCGTAAAGTCATATTTATCGCAAGTCGAAGCGTATTTCAATAAAAATAAATGGCATGATCGTCTTGTTTTTAATAGTCCGATTGATGAACCTCGTTCATTAGAAGATTATGAAAATACCCGGAAATGGGGTTCATTAGTAAAAGAGTCTACTACAAATGTTCCGTTTTTAGTAACAAGGACTCCTGTTTTTCCGAAAGACCATCCGGAATGGGGATCTTTGCAGGGGTATGTAACTAACTATTCCATACACGGAAATCATTTAAATGATCCGCTGGTAAAACAAGCGATATTGGATGAGAAGAGCAGAGGAGGGGAAATTACCTGGTATATCTCTTGCGACCAATGTTTTCCGCAACCTAATTATTTCATAGATGCTCCGGCGATGGATTTAGTTATGGTTCCATGGATAACCTCACGATATAAGATGGACGGTATATTATATTGGGCTATTAACTGGTGGTCCGAAACTGCAAATCCATGGTTAAATGCAAATACATTTCATTCAGGTTTTCTGTGTAGTGATGGATCTGTATTGAATGGTGAAGGGTCTCTTTGGTATCCAGGAGATTATGTAGAAAGATACACAGGGCAACCCAATGTGAATGGACCGGTTTCATCGATCCGGTTTGAATTATTGCGTGAAGGAATTGAAGATTACGTATATCTGTCTATGCTTGGAGAACTTGGTGATAAAGATTTTGCAACGGAGCAAGTCAAAAATATGGTTGTTGATGTAAAGGCTTTTTCAAGAAATGTAGCAGATTTATATTCTACTCGGAAAGCGATGGCTGAACGTATAGAAGAATTATTGAAAAAACACAAATAAATGAGTGTCACACTTTATTAGTGTACAATAATTTGTTTGGGAGTATGTATAGTTGAGTCCACTTGAAACAGCTCTTTTTGAAGTGGACTCATACTTTAAATAAATAGCTTATGAAGAAAAACATTATATCCTTTTTTGCGAGTTTGTTTTTGATACAACCCTTGTTTGCACAACAGGCAATTGTAATGGAGACAATGCTGACAATTAAAACATATCCGTTCTCCGACCCTGATCCGGTAGCCGATCCTTCCGATCTTTTTTACCCTTATTTCCGTTTTGACGGCTTTGCAGCTAAAGGAATAGATAAAGATTGGAAAGTTGTATCGCTTGAGAACGATTATATTAAACTGACGCTTTATCCTGAAATTGGAGGGAAAATATGGGGAGCGGTGGATAAAACTTCCGGGAAGGAGTTTATCTACAATAACCATGTTGTCAAATTCCGGGATATAGCAATGCGCGGTCCCTGGACATCCGGTGGTATTGAATTTAATTTTGGTATTATCGGGCATGCTCCGACTTCCAGTACCCCGGTCGATTATCTGACAAAGAAGAAAGCCGACGGTAGTGTCAGTTGTTATGTCTCTTCTTATGACCTGGTTACCCGTACGTTTTGGACGGTTGAAGTTAATCTACCGAAAGATAAGGCTTACTTCACAACGAAAACCACCTGGCATAATGCTTCTTCTATCGATCAGCCTTATTATCAATGGATGAATGCCGGGTATCCGGCAGCCGGGAATGCAGAGTTTTGTTATCCCGGTACGAATTATATCGGGCATGGTGGTGAACTGCGTTCTTTCCCGCTGGATGAACAGGGGCGTGATATCTCCTGGTATGAAAAGAATGACTTCGGCAATTCTAAATCGTATCATATAATAGGTCAGTATAACGATTTTTATGGCGCTTATTGGCATGATTATAATTTCGGATCGATTCATCATGCTGATTATGACGAGAAGTTGGGTATGAAGATCTTTCTTTGGGGACTTTCACGCGAAGGTGGTATTTGGGAAGATCTGCTGACTGATACGGATGGACAGTATATTGAGTTGCAATCCGGACGTATGTATAGTCAGGCAGCATCTAACAGTAGCTTTACTCCTTATAAACACACTGCATTTAGCCCGCAGGCAACCGATCAGTGGACAGAATATTGGTTCCCGGTAAAAGATATTAAAGGCGTATCGAAGGCCAGTAGCATTGGAGCATTGAATGTGCTGCGCGAGGAAGGTTTTCTGAAAATCTATTTCTCTCCTTTGCAAAAACTTTCAACAACAGTAAAACTTTTCGAAGATGAAAAGGAGATACACTCAATCCCTCTGAACTGCGATGTTCTTAAATCCTGGAAAGATTCTATCTCTCTGAATAACATTACTATACCGGTTGGAAAGTTGAAAGTTGTTATCGGTGATAATTTGCTGGTCTATTCGGAGAGACCTTCAGATAATATCGTGAGTCGTCCAAAACAGTTACCTGCTGATTTCAACTGGAACTCAGTTTATGGACTTTATACACAAGGCGAACAATGGATGAACCAAAAAGTATATGAAAAAGCTGAGAAGTTCCTGTGTGCTTCTTTGAAAAAAGATCCTTATTTCTTACCGGCATTGACAAGCCTTGCTTCCTTGTATTACCGTCAGGGACGTTATGAGGAAGCATTGTTACATTGTCGTATAGCTTTAAGTATAAATACGTATGAGGGTGAAGCAAACTATTTATATGGCCTGTGTAATATGGCATTGGGGAATAATACAGATGCAAAGGATGGCTTCTCTGTTGCTTCCTATTCTACATCCGTGCGTAGTACTGCCTATGAGAAGTTGGCTGAAATGTACCTGATTGATCATAATTGGAGCAAAGCAGAACATTATGCATTGAAAAGCCTGGAATTTAATCAGCTAAATTTAACAGCACAGCATGTGTTGATGATCATTTACCGTAAGACAAATCGACCGGAAAAGGGAAAGGCTGTTATTTCCTCTCTGCTGGAGGAGTTTCCTTTGTTTCATGTGGCAAGGTTCGAGAAGTATCTGCTGGATGGTAGTACGGATAAAAAAGAGTTTGAGTCATTGATTCGCAATGAACTTCCTTTCGAGACTTATATGGAATTGGCCGAATGGTATGAGTCGGTAGGGTGTGAGGGGGATGCATTGTCGTTGCTTTCTTTTGCCTCTGATTATCCGATAGCCAATTATAAAATGGCCTATCTGTTACATAAAAAGGGAGATAAAACAGGTAGTCTGGAAATTCTAGAAAAGGCAAATAACCAATCTCCTGAGTCAGTATTCCCTTTTCGTCCTTCTACATTGAAGGCTTTAGAGTGGGCTAAGATAACTCGTCGAAACTGGAAGATCAGTTATTACGAAGGTCTGATCTGGTGGGCTAACCAGAATAAAGAGAAAGCACTTACTCTATTCGACGATTGTGGTGAAACGGGTTATGCTCCTTTCTATCTGAGTCGTGCTTCCCTGAAAGAAGGAGAAGCAC
Source organism: Parabacteroides timonensis (assembly GCF_900128505.1). Lineage (NCBI taxonomy): Bacteria > Pseudomonadati > Bacteroidota > Bacteroidia > Bacteroidales > Tannerellaceae > Parabacteroides > Parabacteroides timonensis. The sequence continues at coordinate 3,970,935 of NZ_LT669941.1, read as the reverse complement.
GATTGTCCGATTTGCTGAAGGCTGAAGAAGTAACTATGTTGTGGCGTACTGGATTTGCTCTCATTAATTATTATACATCTGTAAATCAATGGCAAAAGGCTGTAGAGGTAGGGAAGAAGTATATGAAGAAATATCCATCCAACTATTATATTGGTTTAAAATATGCGAAAGCATTATGTGAAACTGGTAAATATCAGACATGTATTTCTATATTAAACAAAATGTTAGTATTGCCTAATGAAGGGGCTTATGCAGGTCGTGCTGTATACCGTGCTGCTAATCTGTATCAGGCAATGGAGCAGTTGAGCCATAAAAACTATAAGCAGGTTCTGATTGATGTGGAAGCTTCTAAAGAATGGCCAGAAAATCTCGGAGTTGGAAAGCCTTATGATAATATGATCGATAGCCGCTTGGAAAATTATTTGGAAGCTGAAGCGTATGTTGGGCAAGGGAATAATGCGAAAGCAGAAGAACTTTTGTCATTGGTAGCCAACTTCCAACCCGAACATTCTTATTTTGGTTCTGGCAATCTGTTAACGGCACTTGCTTTGCGTGAATTGGGGAAAGAGTCGGAAGCAGATCGTATGGTAGTATCCTGGACTACTGATTTCTCTGAAAATCGTATTGCTCAATGGTGTGCAGCTATTTATCGTGGGGAAAAGGAGAAAGCTACAGGAATACTTGGATCACGAAACGATCAGGCTGATACTACTCCGTGGGAGACTTCTTCACGAGACCCTAATTTTGATTTAATAGTCCGGTTATTTTAATTATATAGGCTAAGATTAGTTTCCTCCTTGCGATTATTAAAAAGATATCCCCCAATTTTACAAGATTGGGGGATACGTGTTCTATTTCTTTACCGGGGGATAGTCCAGCGTATAATGCAATCCCCGGCTTTCCTTTCGTTCGATAGCCTGTCGCATGATCAGATACCCCACATTGATCATATTACGCAACTCACAAATATCTTTGGAGGCAACCGACCGCTTGAAGAGGCTTTCTGTTTCTTCGTAGATGATATCCAGGCGATCCCAGGCACGTTTCAGGCGCAGGTCGGAACGGACGATACCGACATAAGTACTCATAATCTGCCCTACTTCTTTGACACTCTGGGTAATCAATACCATTTCTTCCAGGGAAGTGGTTCCTTCGTCATTCCATTCCGGAATATTCTCCTGGTATTTTAATGAGTCGATAATGCTCAGACTATGCTTGGCGGCAGCATCGGCATAAACAACCGCTTCGATCAGCGAGTTGGATGCTAGGCGGTTTCCACCATGCAGGCCGGTGCAGGAACATTCGCCGACGGCATACAGGCGGTCGATAGATGAACGCGCATCCAGGTCGACCTGGATACCTCCGCAAAGATAATGGGCGGCAGGTGCTACCGGGATATAATCTTTAGTAATATCGATTCCCAGGCTCAGACATTTCTCGTAAATGTTCGGGAAATGTTTCTTTGTTTCTTCCGGATCTTTGTGAGTGACATCCAGATAAACATGATCATCGCCCCGGGTATCCATTTCGTTCTTAATGGCACGTGCCACGATATCACGCGGAGCCAGTGAGAGACGTTTGTCATATTTCTGCATGAATTCTTTGCCGTCTTTCGTACGGAGCACACCGCCATAACCACGCATGGCCTCTGTGATCAGGAAAGAAGGACGGTCGCCCGGATGGAACAGGGCGGTCGGGTGGAATTGCACAAATTCCATATCTTTTACAGTCCCTTTGGCACGGTAAACCATAGCAATACCGTCGCCGGTAGCCACCAACGGGTTGGTAGTTGTCTGATAAACGGCACCGACACCCCCTGTTGCGATAAGGGTTACTTTCGACAGGAAAGTATCGATCCTTCCGTCCGGATCCATGATATAGGCACCATAACATTCTATATCCGGTGTCTGGCGGGTGACGGTAACACCCAGGTGGTGTTGTGTCAGTATTTCGATGGCAAAATGATTTTCAAATACAGTGATATTGGGATGTTTCTGGATAGCTTGAATCAAGCTGTCCTGTATTTCTGCACCTGTGTTGTCTTTATGGTGTAGGATACGGAACTCGGAGTGGCCGCCTTCACGATGCAGGTCGAAGTTTCCTTTTTCATCTTTATCGAAATCAACTCCCCAGCTGATCAGTTCTTTGATTTGCTGAGGCGCGTTACGCACCACCTTTTCAACTGCGCCGCGGTCGCTGAGCCAGTCGCCGGCAATCATTGTATCTTCAATATGCTTGTCGAAATTGTCAACAATCAGGTTGGTTACCGAGGCGATACCGCCCTGTGCGAAATAGGTGTTGGCTTCTTCCAGATTAGTTTTGCATACAAGGGCTACTTTCCCTTTATTGGCTACTTTAAGAGCGAAACTCATTCCTGCAATACCGGAACCTATCACTAAGAAATCGAATCTTTGTACCATAAGACATTACTATTTAGAGCGCCAAAGTTAGGAATTAACTTTTATGGTTGTACCATTCCCGCCGCCCTTTCGGTTAAAAACTCCCGAAATACTTATTCTTTTGCTATTTTTAAAAGAAAAGCCATAAACATTCGCAGGCTTCCCCTGTTTTAACTACGCATTGGATATCCGGCTTATTATTAATACTTAAACGTTATAAAAATGAAATCTAAAGTTTTACTGTTAGCTTTAGCCTCCATGTTGGCAGGCGGGGCGATGGCACAAGATTGTACATTCTTTTTTCCTACGACAAAAGGTACTAAACTAGTGAAAAAGAGTTATGATGGCAAAGGCAACCTGTCAGGAGTGATGACTTATGTTGTGGATGAGGTGGAAAACAAACAAGGCGGACTGGAAGTCGAAGCTGACTACGTATTCACAAGCAATAGCGGTACGGTTGTCGACAAAGGTGAACTGGAGGCTTTTTGCCAGGATGGCGAATTTTTTATGGATATGAAAGAAGTCCTTACTAATCCGTCTTTTGTCTCTACAACGAATACCGCAGTGGCAGCTACTGACGCCGTGATCAATTATCCGAGCGTATCGAAAGGTGCTTCTCCTGATGATGTATATTTCGATGATGCAGTGATCAACATTTATTCAAAGAAGAATCGGAAAGACAGAAAGAACGTTTCTATTTACGATCGTGAATATGTGAAGACAGAAGAGATCACTACCCCGGCAGGTACATTCGATTGTACGAAAGTAAAATTTAAAATCAAATCACGTTCTCCGAAAGAAACGATCGAAGGTTACGGCTATGAATGGTATGCGCCTAATATCGGGGTCGTTCGTACAGAACAATACAACAATAATAACGTACTTCAGTCATATTCTGTACTTGAAGAAGTAAAGTAAAAAATATATTCCTTTTGGAATTGTTTGACCGGTTTAAGTGGATACGTCGTTACTGGGAAGTGACGGCGTATTTTCTTTTTATTTACACCATAAAAATAATGGAATCTGCTTGATTATGTAGACAAAAATGCTTAATATTGCTTATTACCAACTTAATACATAAAGTTATGGAAAAGAAAGCATTTAGAAAACGAGTAATCACTCCGAAACATGTGTCGATCGCTGTTTGTTTGCTTATTATTTTCGGATTGTTGTATTTGAATGAGGTTCCTTGGTATGCTTATATAATCATCTTGATTGTGGCTCTTTGGGCGGTCGGGCCTTATCAGATTGACGGAAAGTATTTGACTCAGGGAAATTTTGTGGCTATTCCTGTTGAGTCGATCGATAAAGTGTTTGTAAAAGAATCGGGTAGTGTAGTCGTATATTACACTAAACCTTATAAGGATAAAGAATATACAAACACTGTCTATCCGGTCGATACGGAAGGATTTGTGGATGCTTTACAACAAGTAAATGAAGAAATGACTATCTTGCGCGAAAATTCGTAAAATGGATAGAGTCTTTAAATCTAAGATCGGGTGGTGGTACCATCTGTTGATCATTGTGTTGGCAGTTCTGTGTGTCGTATCCGTACTGCATCAGAATGTGGCGGCGATTGTTACTTCTTTGGTTGCCAGTGCATTGACTTTGCATGTGTTTTTCAATACTTACTATGTGGTTACGGCCGACGGTATGTTGTTGCTTCGTTGTGGTTTCTTTCCTAAAAAGGAAATTGCTATTGCTGATATAGAGGCGCTGCAACCGTCCATTCTTCCTGTTTTCAGTTATTCTTTATCCCTGGATCGGATTGTGATATGGAAAGAAGGTAAAATGTGGATGCTGATATCCCCACAGAACGAAAAAGAGTTTGTAAAGTTACTGAAGAAGTTCAATCCGGATATCGAGATCAAAAGTAATGCCGGACTATTGTAGAATGATAAATAGAATCACAATATAAAACTTAATTAAATCTGATAACATGAAATACGATGTTGCTATAATCGGTGGAGGACCTGCCGGTTATACGGCTGCTGAAAGAGCGGCTGCCGGTGGACTTTCTACCGTACTTTTCGAGAAAAACGCTTTAGGAGGTGTTTGTCTGAACGAAGGCTGTGTTCCAACGAAAACTTTACTCTATTCAGCTAAAGTATATGATACGATCAAACACGCGTCTAAGTATGCGGTAAAAGCAGAAAATCCGGCTTTCGACTTCCCTAAAATTATCGCCCGTAAAAATAAGGTCGTAAAGAAACTGACTGCCGGTATCCGTATGAAGATGACGGAGAATGGTGTCGTTGTTATTGTTGGGGAAGCGGAGATAAAAGGACGTACTGCCGACGGCACGATCTCTATTGCTTGTGGAGAAGAAGTGTATGAGGCTACTAACCTATTACTGTGTACGGGATCGGAAACAGTTATTCCTCCTATCCCCGGTCTGGCGGAAACCGATTACTGGACCAGTCGTGAAGCCCTGCAAACAAAAGAGCTTCCTGCTTCTCTTGTCATTATCGGTGGAGGAGTGATCGGTATGGAATTCGCTTCTTTCTTTAACAGCATGGGGGCTGAAGTTCATGTGGTGGAAATGCTGGATAAGATACTGGGGCCGATGGATAAAGAACTTTCTGAAATGCTCCAGGCTGAATACGCCAAAAGAGGTATTCAGTTTTATCTGAGCCATAAAGTAACTGCCGTTCATGGAGGTGAAGTGACCGTTGAGAAAGATGGAGAAAGCTTTGTGATCCAGGGTGAAAAGGTCTTGTTGAGTGTAGGTCGCCGTCCTGTAACGAAGGGGTTTGGATTGGAAACTTTATCATTGGAGCCTTTCCGTAATGGTATAAAGGTGAATGAGTATATGCAAACCTCTCTGTCGAATGTGTATGCTTGTGGAGATATTACGGCTAACTCTTTGTTGGCTCATACGGCTGTGAGCGAAGCCGAGGTTGCGATAAAACATATCTTGGGAAAAACCGGAGCCGGTATGAGTTATAAAGCAATTCCGGGGGTAGTCTATACCAATCCTGAAATAGCAGGTGTCGGTAAGACGGAGGAGGAATTACAGTCAGAAGGGATCCCTTATATTGTAAAAAAATTGCCGATGGCTTTCTCCGGTCGTTTTGTGGCTGAGAACGAACAGGGAAATGGTGTTTGTAAATTGCTCCTGGCTGAAGATGAAACGGTGATCGGTGCTCATCTGTTGGGCAATCCTGCATCTGAACTGATCGTTATTGCAGGCCTTGCAATAGAAAAAGGAATGAAAGCTGATGAATTACGTTCAATTGTTTTCCCGCATCCAACTGTTGGTGAGATCATAAAAGAGGCTCTTTTCAGTTGATAGATGACAGTTGACAGATGATAGTTGACGGATTTTTTCCTAACTGTCAACTGTCACTTGTCAACTGTCAACTGAAAAATTCCCTATCTTTGCAGAGCTAAATTGCAATGCATGAATATGTTTGAAGGATATGTGGGAATTCGTTTGTGGGACGGACAGTTGGTAGATGATGTGATCTTTTCATTGCTACTATCCTTGCTGGTCGCCTTCGCGATTATATTCCGCGCTAATTATCAGCATTTTATAAAGATGTTGAAAGATGTCGTGTATTTGAAAGAACGGCAGAATTTGTTTGATGAAACGGTAGGGAAAAGTGAGACTTTCTTTCGCCATTTTATGATTTTTCAGGCCCTATTCCTGTGTAGTATAGCATTGTTTACTATTGCCCGGGTAAGGGGAATAGTCAGTCACCTGGGAGAGAAAGAAGTCCTTTTTACAATTGTTTTTATTTTTTGTGTACTACTCCTGTTCTTCCAGTTTAAGCAATTCTGTAATTCTCTTTTGGGATTTGTTTTTACCTCTCCGGATAAGTATAGATTCTGGAAAAAAAGTTATAATGCGATAATGGGTAGCTGGGGCATTTTATTATACATTCCGGTGCTTTGGTTATTGTTCGTAGGTAGTAAAACATTGGCTCCCGTTATATTGTTTTGTATTTTCTATTTTTTGTGTCGTTTTGTAATAATTTATAAGACAATACGGATATTTCACAAGAATAATGTCGGATTATTATATATTAGTTTGTACCTTTGCACCCAAGAAATTTTACCTCTTATATTTTTGTACGAAGGTATGATTTTTTTGTATAACTTTATCGAGACGAGTACTCTATGGCATTGAACATCAAAAAGTTGTTGGTATCGCAACCGAAGCCTGCATCCGAGAAGTCACCGTATTTCGACATTGCAGAGAAATATGGGGTTGAAATCGACTTCCGTCCTTTTATCAAAGTAGAAGCTCTTTCATCTAAAGAGTTCAGACAGCAGAGAATTTCTATTCTGGACTATTCGGCAGTAATTTTTACTGCTCGTACTGCTATTGACCACTTTTTTCATTTATGTGAAGAACTACGTGTCACCATTCCGGAAACAATGAAATATTTCTGTATGACGGAAGCTATTGCAGTTTATCTTCAGAAGTATATCGTGTATAGAAAACGTAAAATATTTTTCGGCCAGACCGGGAAACCTGAAGATTTGGTTACCGTTATTGCAAAGCATGCAAAGGAGAAATATCTTGTGCCTGTATCTGACGTGCATAAAGAAGATTTGACTGCTATGCTGGATGCAAAAAAGATCAACTATACGAAGGCTGTAATGTATAGAACAGTAAGTAACGAATTTGCTAAAGATGAGAAATTTGATTACGATATGTTGGTATTCTTCAGTCCTTCAGGTATTTCTTCATTATTGAAGAACTTCCCCGACTTCAAGCAGGAAGATATAAAGATCGGTTGCTTTGGTCCTACAACGGCGAAAGCTGTAAAGGATGCCGGCCTCAGGCTGGATGTGGAAGCGCCTACTCCCGAAGCTCCTTCAATGACGGCTGCTTTGGATCTATATCTGAAGAAAGAGTTGGGTGGAAATAAAAAGAATGGAAAATAAAAGGTATACCCTTTCTAAAGAAGAGCGCCTGTCGTGGAAACGTTACATTGACCTGTTATTCGAAAAAGGGCAATCGTTTGTAGCGTTTCCACTGCGGGTTGTTTATTTACCGCTGGAAGAGGAGATGTCTGCTCCTGTCTCTATCCTGATCAGCGTTCCCAAGAAAAAATTTAAGCGTGCCGTAAAACGAAACCTGATCAAACGTCAGGTCCGTGAAGCCTACCGGGTACGTAAATACGATCTGATCGATCCGTTGACAGAAAAAAATAAGCGTATGCTTGTTGCTTTCCTTTATCTGGATAAAGAGATACATCCTTTTGCAGATATGGAAAAAGCAATGACAAAAGCAATCAAGGTATTGCGTGACAAAGAATAATGAAGAAATTCTTTACTACACTTCTCCTGTTGCCGGTTTATTTCTATAAATATTGTATTTCTCCTATGACACCGGCATCGTGCAGGTATACACCTACCTGTTCCGAATATGCTGTGCAGGCCCTGAAGAAATATGGTCCGATCAAGGGACTTTACCTAGCTGTCAAACGAATACTCCGCTGTCATCCGTGGGGGGGAAGCGGATATGATCCGGTACCGTAAATATGATTTACTACGATATACATACTCACCAGCCATCGGTTCATCCGGAGGATATTACGATTGTGAATACGATTATAAAAGAGGATTACGAATTGTCTTTACCAGCTGCATACTGTTCTGTTGGTATTCATCCGTGGTATATATATAATGTACGTGAACAGTTATCTTGTTTCGAATCGATAATCTCGGCTTCCAATGTTGTAGCTATTGGTGAAGCGGGTTTAGATAAGCTGGCGGAAACTCCCTTGGCTATTCAGCAGGAAGTCTTTCTGAAGCAAGCAGAATTAGCTAACGAGAAGAGCAAACCGCTTATTATCCATTGTGTAAAAGCCTGGGCGGAACTGATTGCTGCCAGGAAAATGGTAAAACCTCAAACACCTTGGATTATTCACGGTTTTCGTGGCAACGGTGAACTGGCACAACAGTTAATCTCACAAGGGTTCTATCTTTCTTTTGGTGCATATTTCAATCCCTCAGCACTCCAATCGGCATGGCCTGAGCGTATATTTGCAGAAACAGATGATAAAAAGATTGATATACAAGCTGTGTATCAACAAATCGCCTCTTCATTGCATCTATCCCTTGAAGAACTTGCTTCCGGTTTGGAAAACAATGTGCATAATATTTTTTCTATTGGTTATTAATCCCTGCAACGAAAGCGACTAACCATTGCAGTATCAAATAATTCTCTATTTTCAATTCTCCATTTTCAATTATAAAGTCGTACCTTTGCCCGCATTCAATTAAAACTATAATTAAAACGATGAATTTTGTTGAAGAATTAAGATGGAGGGGCATGATTCATGATATGATGCCCGGAACAGAAGAGCAGTTACAGAAAGAAATGACTTCTGCTTACGTTGGCATTGACCCGACGGCCGATTCATTGCATATCGGACACCTTGTTAGTGTAATGATGCTGAAGCATTTGCAACGTGCCGGACACCGTCCTATTGCTCTGGTTGGTGGTGCCACCGGTATGATCGGAGACCCTTCAATGAAGTCGGCAGAACGTAATCTGTTGGATGAAGCAACACTTCGTCACAATCAGGAAAGTATTAAAAAGCAGTTAGCTAAATTCCTGGATTTCGATTCAGATGCTCCTAATGCAGCCAAGTTGGTAAACAACTATGACTGGATGAAGGATTATTCATTCCTGAACTTTATCCGTGATATCGGTAAACACCTGACTGTTAATTATATGATGGCTAAGGATTCTGTAAAGAAACGTCTTAGCTCCGAATCAAGCGTAGGTATGTCTTTCACTGAATTCTCTTATCAATTGTTACAGGGATATGATTATTTGTTCCTGTATCAGAACGAAGGTTGTCGTTTGCAGATGGGTGGTTCCGATCAGTGGGGTAACATTACTACCGGTACAGAATTAATCCGTCGTAAGACAGGTGGTGAAGCTTTTGCTCTTACTTGCCCATTGATCACGAAAGCTGACGGTGGTAAATTCGGTAAGACTGAATCCGGTAACGTGTGGTTGGATCGACGTTATACATCTCCTTATAAGTTCTATCAATTCTGGTTGAATGTCAGTGATGCTGACGCTGCCAGATATATCAAGATCTTCACAGACCTGAGCAAAGAAGAGATCGCTGCACTGGAAGAAGAACAGGCTGCTGCTGCTCATCTTCGTCCTTTACAGAAACGTTTGGCGAAAGAGATCACGGTGATGGTTCACTCTTTGGAAGATTATGAAGCAGCAGTGGAAGCTTCTAATATCTTGTTTGGTAACTCTACTTCTGAAGCATTGAAGAAGCTGGATGAAGATACTTTATTAGCTGTATTTGATGGTGTGCCCCAGTTTGAGATCAACCGTGATGAATTGAGTGCCGGTGTTAAAGCCATTGATCTATTAACGGAAAAGGCTGCTGTTTTCGCTTCAAAAGGGGAAATGCGTAAACTGGTACAGAGTGGGGGTATAAGCCTAAATAAGGAAAAACTTGCAGATGCAGAAGCTGTTATCGATTGTTCATCTCTGTTGGATGAAAAATACCTGTTGGTTCAGAGAGGTAAAAAGAATTATTACTTGCTGATTGCAAAATAATACTGAACAAATAATCGTTCCAGCAATATTAAACGAAAGGAACACAAATATCAAATGAAAGAAGCATATATGTGTTTTATTCGTTTGATATATATCAAACGCAAAAGTGTTCGAATACAAATTAATGTAAGATGCTGGAGATTGGAATGGCGATAGCTATATTCCTATAAGGAAGAAAAAATAGAAAAAACGCTTGCAGGGTAAGAATTTATTCTTACCTTTGCATCGCTTTAGATAAAGCGCCGGATTGTCTCATGGTGTAATGGTAGCACTACAGTTTTTGGTTCTGTCTGTCGAGGTTCGAATCCTCGTGAGACAACAGAAAAAAGAAAAGGTCTGAAATGTATATTTCAGACCTTTTCTTTTATAAACAATTCTTCTTTTACTGCATATTTTTAGCTATAACAAAAGAATTGATATTTTCCGTTTTGAGCCTTGTTTTAAATGAAAGAATCGAGTTCTTGAGGAACTATGGTGGTTATTGAATAATAAATATCTGGAAATCAATCGTATGTGTAAAATGTGTTATTCCCTCATATATATTCTTTTTTAAAGACTCTTTCTCTATTTATAATGAAATCATCGGATTCAAACGCTCAAATTAACCATTTATAATATAAATAGTTTATATTTGTCATTAAAGAAAGACATTAGTTCCTCAAGAACTTCGTATTATAACTGATGAGGATTATTGTGCAATTAAGAAATTCATAGCTTGGGGCCTATTGATGTACATAGAATAAAAGAAGGAGATCAGGAAGCTTTTAAAAGATTTTTTGTTCACTTTTATCCGAAGCTCATGTCGTTGGCTTGTCGTTTTGTAGATGATCAGGCCGCTAGAGATTTGGTACAGGATATTTTTGTATTCTACTGGGAACAAAAACAACAAATAGATGTAGACAATGTGCAATCTTATCTTTTCAAAGTCCTTCAAAACCGGTGCTTGAATTATCTGAAGCATCAAATGGTTATAGAAGAATATACTGCTAAAATACGAATAGCGGAAGCCCGTATTGCTTTCCTGAATGACCGGACTGATTCTAATGATGTTTTGAAACAAATAATTAATTGGGATCTCCGAGAACAGATCGAGGCTTCTGTAAAAAAATTACCCCCAAAAGCAGCGGAAGTATTCCGTTTGTGTTACTATGAGGATATGCCACACAAAGAAATTGCTGATAAACTCAAAATATCAGTACGCACAGTTGCGAGTCATATCCGGACTGCAGTGCTTTTTCTACGGGAAGATCTAAAAGATTTGCTGATACTTTATTTCGTTTTTTTCCGGATTATAAATTAAGTTGAACTTTTTTCATTTTTGACTACGTAGTTTTGAATGCCTCAGTTGTCTTCTTTATATAAACGATAAGGAAGATGTATGAATGAGGAAATATTAATACGATTTTTAACCCACCGTTGCACACCGGAGGAAATAGAAGAAGTCGATAGATGGATTGCTGCCAATCAGGCTAATGCCGATTGGTTGTTTGAGATGGAACGTATCTGGAGCCTGAAAGACCAGTTGCGTTTTTCTGACAAACAAGAGATTGAAATGGCCTATGCTCGTTTTATGTCCGGATTACAAGAAAAGGATATAAGAATGGAGACAGTCCGAAAACGTCCTTATCTATTTTGGATGAAATATGCTGCTGCAATTCTATTGATTGGATTACTAAGTACTAATCTGTATTTTTTATTGAAGGAAGAACCATCTTCTATGAATATGGTTGAAGTACCTAATGGTCAAAGAGTTTCTTTGACTTTATCCGACGGTACGAAAGTCTGGCTGAATTCTCATAGTAAATTTACTTATCCTGCCCGATTTTCTTCTAAGAACCGCGATGTTGAACTTGAAGGTGAAGGTTTTTTTGAGGTTGCGCATAATGAAAAAGTCCCATTTGTTGTACATGCTGATTTACTTCAGGTAAAAGTATTGGGTACTAAGTTTAATGTGAAAGTATACAATGAAGAGCCTTCTGCAATAACGTTGGCTGAGGGAAAAGTAGAAGTCGCTACAAATGATAATGAACATAAAGTCACTTTAAGACCTAATGAGCAGGTTACTTATTCAAGAGAAAATGGCTTGGCTGTTAATAAGTCGGTCAATACGTCTTTAGTCAGGTCGTGGACGGTCGGTGAAGCAGCTTATGTGAATGAACAGTTAATTGATATTGTGACTGATTTGGAGCGTCGTTTCAATGTTCATATCACAGTGAAAGACCCGGAACTCAATACCGAATTGTTTACCTGCCGTTTTAAAGAAACGGCTAAAATAAATCAGGTATTGACATTATTGAAAGATACCCGCAAACTGGATTATAAAATTCAGGGGGATCAGATACAAATTTATAAACCTTTAAAATGAGGATGCTTATGAAGAAAACTTAGATGTTATAAGAAATGAAGAACCGAAGATGCCGCAAACATCCCCGGTTCGGATTAAGCAAGTAACGCATTAGAGACAACCTAAATTTATTACTAACTAATCATTTACAAATGTATGAAATTTATTATGAAAAGCATGTCATGCGATAATAAGAAGTCGCCATGGCTCCGAAAAACTTTGTTTATTATGAGATGTATCTTGTTGTTCTTACTATTGGGTACAATGCAAATTACTGCAAGTGTGACTTATTCGCAGTCGGTAAAATTTTCTCTGAATGTAGAGAACTCTTCGGTGCAGGATGTCCTTTCAATTATTGAACAGAAAAGTGCATTCTATTTTACTTATAATGTTAATCAGATTAATACACAACGTAAAGTATCTATAACGGTGGAAGACAAAACCGTTACAGAAGTATTGAACCAGCTTTTTGAAAAAGAAGGTATAAAATATCAGATTAGCGATAAACATATTGTTTTATATAAAGCTGATGAAGCTGTTCCTGCTTTGGAAAATATCAATCAGCAAAAGGGTATTACTATCTCGGGGGTTGTAAAAGATTCGAATGGGGAACCGATCGTTGGAGCAAATGTCCTGGAGAAGTCTGCAACCAATGGGACTGTAACTAACATGGATGGTCAGTTCACATTAACTGTTCCAACAAATGCCAGATTAGTTATTTCTTATATAGGTTATAATACCCAAGAGATTAATGTCGCCGGAAGAACAGTCATAAACGTAACTTTGACTGAAGATTTTAAGGCACTTGATGAAATTGTCGTAGTTGGTTATGGTACACAAAAGAAAGTAAACCTGACAGGTTCTGTTGCTTCTGTCAGTTCGGAAGATATCAAAGATCGCGTACAGACAGATGTATTAAGTTCTATTCAAGGAACGGTTCCGGGTGTAACTATTATTTCCCGTCCGGGAAAAGACGTTTCTATCAACTTTCGTGGTCGGGGTAATTTGGGTACTTCCGAACCTCTTTATGTAATCGATGGAGCTATTGCCGATGCAACATTCTTTTCTAATCTGGATCCGAACAGTATTGAAAATATTTCTTTCCTGAAGGATGCTGCATCTTCAGCGATCTATGGTTCACGTGCCGCCTATGGTGTTGTCTTAGTTACAACAAAGCAAGGCAAGGACGGGCGAATGGAAGTTTCTTACAGTGGTATGGTAGGGATGAAAGCACCGAGCTATACACAAGATCTTGTCAACTCATGGGAATATGCCGAATTATATAATGAGGCATTGTATAATACGAATCCTTCTGCAGGGAAAAATCAGGGGTATTCGGCTAGTGATATCGAGTTGTTCAGAAAAGGAACCGAGCCTGATCTGTATCCGAATACGAATTGGGTGGACCTGGTATTCGATGATTGGACCGTTACTACCAAACATTCTTTGAACTTTTCGGGAGGAACTAAGAAGTTACGTTATTTTGCAGGATTGGGTTATGTCTATGATACGGAGAATATCCGGAATCGGGATACCCGACGGTATAATCTGAATTTGAATGTATCATCGGATGTAACTGATTGGTTGACATTTCGCGGAAGTGTGAAGTATATCCAGCGTAATAAAGATATTGACGGAGGAACACCTTCGTTTGATAATATGCTGATCGTTCCGAGTACCTTCGTTGCCCGTCAGTCCAATGGCGAATGGGGATCTGTTGAGTCGGGTCATGAAGCCAGTGGAACGTTTGCCGGTGGTAACCCATTGCGTGCTTATAGTACGAATGATTGGACTAAAAATACAATTGAAAACTCAATGTATGAACTGGCATTCGATTTAAAGCCGATAAAAGGTCTGGTTATCACAGGCCAGGGTACCTATAAATCGTATGAATACAAAAACAAGGCATACACTAGCTTAAAAGACGATGTACCCAGTTTCTTGAACCCAGGTACGGTAATCGGTGGTACGGGGAATACGGTTAACTCGATGGAAGTAAACTGGAAAAAACATAATTTTCTGACTTATACAGGAACGGCCAGTTATAATTGGACGAAAGATATCCACTCACTTTCAGCTTTGGCCGGTGTATCTTATGAACATTATCAGGAAGAAACACTGATGGCTTCCCGCCAGGACTTCCCGGCTGATTCATTTGATGATCTGTCGGCAGGAGCAACATCCGGTTCATTATATAAGAATGGTTCCAGTATGCAAGAGTATAAGATGTTTTCTTATTTCGGTCGTATTAATTATACCTTAATGGAACGGTATATGCTTGAAGCAAATTTTAGAGCAGATGCTTCTTCCCGTTTCCATGCAGATAATCGCTGGGGATATTTCCCTTCATTTTCAGCAGGCTGGAGAATCAGCGAAGAATCTTTTATGGAAAGTACACGTAACATTATTGATAATTTGAAACTCAGAGCATCTTATGGAACGTTGGGCAATATTAATAATGTAGGTAATTACGATTATTTTCAGAACTATGGAAGCCGTAAAGTTTCAGGTGTAGATGCTTATTACTCTTTTGGCGACTCACCTGCCAAAGTGATTGAGGAAACGAAGCCGGCTAATCCTTCATTGAGTTGGGAAAAGGTGGCTTTGACCGATATAGGCGTGGACTTTGATTTGTGGAATGGTAAATTGAGTGGTACAGCTGACTATTATATCAAAAATACCAGTAATATTCTGCTGGCCTACAATGTGCCTTTGGAGACAGGCATCACAAATGCTCCTTCACAAAATGTGGCGAAAGTACGTAATCGTGGGTTTGAATTTGCATTGGCACACCGTAATACGATAGGAGATGTCTCTTATATGATCAGTGCAAACATTGCAACAAACAATAATGAGATAACTGATTTATCTTCTTCGAACGATATTATCAAAAATCTGGAAAATGGTCATGGCGTGGCTAAATATATTTTGCGTGAAGGTGAATCTATCGGTTCTTTCTACGGTTTTAAGAGCGATGGTTTATATACACAGGAAGAGATCGATGCCGGACATTATTATACTTATGGCGGGGTCACTCCAAATGCCGGTGATACTAAGTTTATTCCTCAACGTAAGTTGGATTGGGGTGAAGAAATTACGGATAATGACCGTACGATTATTGGTTGCGAAGTACCTGATTTTACTTATGGAATCAACCTTTCGGTAAATTATAAAAACTTTGAATTCTCGATCTTCGGACAAGGAATCAGTGGTGCAGATGTGGCCTTTGAAGTTTATCAGGTACATCCGTTCTTCCACGGTCAGGATAATCCAAGAAGATATCATATGGGCAGATGGACTGAAGCGAATCCCAACCCTCATGCCATTTATCCGAGAATTTATACGGCAAGTAGCCCGCATACTACTTATAACAGGGCATTTAATGATTATCACTTGTTTGATGCTGACTATTTCCGTTTCAAGACAATGACTTTGGGTTATAATGTTCCGAAGAATGTAGTGTCCCGTTTAGGAATCTCTTCATTGAAGGTATATCTGACCGGTGAGAATTTATTCACTATTCGTGCAGACAAGAAAATGAAGGATTTTGATCCGGAAGCAACTAGCAGTACTGTCCGTGCTTTGGGTAGTAAATCTTTAGCGTTTGGTGTGAATGTATCATTTTAATTGAAGGAGAATTGTTTATGAAATTACATATAAAAAGTTTAGTTCTATTTTGCGCATTGACAGGTGTTTTAATCTCTTGCGATATGGAGGTGGTTCCACCGGCAGAGATTTCTGCTGAAAATTTCTGGCAGACGGAAAAGGATGCCTGGTATGCTTTGAACGGCTGTTATCAATCCATGCCGGGACTGGATATCTGGGATGAAATGTGTACGGATAATGCACACAGCCATAAGCCTTGGGAAGGTAATATGGAGATGGTTCAGCAAAACGGTATCAATACTGCTGCCACTTATGGGGATTATAAATTTAATGCAATCCGGACAGCCAACTCATATATAGCTCGTGTTGATGGTTGTGATATGAGTGAAGAACTTAAAGAAAGGACAAAGGCTGAAGCTCGTTTTTTCAGAGCTTTTGCTTATCTGAATCTGACCCAGTATTTTGGTAAAGTCGCTATTGTTACAGACGAACTTCCTTATGATGCACCGACTGTTGCCCGTAATTCTGTGGAAGAAGTTCGTGATTTCATCCTGACGGAACTGGCTGAAGCTGCAGCAATATTGCCGGAGAGTTATAGTGGTGGTTTCATGAATGAAGCAGGCCGTGTGACACGCTATGCCGCTTTATCTCTACGTGCTCGTGCCGCCTTATATTTTGGCAATTATGCAGAAGCAGAAAAATCGGCTAAAGCAGTAATGGATAGTGGTAAATATTCATTATTTAAGCTGACGTCATTAAGTGCTGCCCAGGAACAGGAGGCTAAAGAAATGGATTTGTATATAGATTTTGCCGGATTGGGCATTGATAAGGATAAATATGTGAAAGGTATGTTTAGCTATGAGGCCCTTTGGCAAGGAGCGAATGCAACACCGGCTAATCCGGAATATGTGTTGACTCATGAATATATGGAAGATCCGTATGCTTACGATCAATATCGTTATACTTATTTTATTCCATTGTCGATGTCTATTCAGAATGGTTATTCATCTTTTGAACCGATGCAGGATTTGGTAGATGCTTACTGGAATATAGATGGAAAGACTCTTCCGGAGAAGATTTCGGTAGATACTCGTAAGGCTAATTATGATAAGATATGGAACTATGCGAAAAATTTAAGTGCAGGCGATTATAAGGCTTTTGCTACCAGTTCCAATCTGATGACCTATGATTATATGAAAGAGTTCAAGAATCGTGACAGTCGTTTGTATGTGACGTTGATGTTTCCGTTTAAGGGATGGCATGAAACAGCTGTTGGTGAATTTTATTACAAATGGGACCCGGATGTGATCAACAAGAATGGTAATGAATCGTGGACCGGATTCAGCTATCGTAAGATGGTGTCCTGGAATCCTTATGTTGCCAGTCCTTATGGTGCAGCCGAAGATTATCCGACTATCCGTTATGCCGAAGTTTTGCTGACATTTGCCGAAGCTCATTTAATGACAGCCGGTTATGATGATCAGGTTCGTTCCGCTTTGAATCAGCTGCGTGATCGTTGCGGTATGCCGGATGTTCCGGTTTCTCTGGGTACACAGGAAGCAATCGATTTTTTACGTAACGAAAGACGTGTCGAGTTGGCTGTAGAAGGTCATCGTTATGATGATGTAAGGCGCTATGGAAGTGAATATTGCAATAAGTACCTGAATGGTCCGTCAACTGCTCCGAACGGTTATGTGGTAATTAACAAGAAATGGGATGATCGTTTGATGTTGATGCCGATACCTACTACTGCTATAGATGTGAATCCATTATTGAAGGATGATCAGAATCCAGGTTATTAATTTGTAATCAATGATGAATCGATGAAAAAATATATAGGATATGCAGGACTGTTCTTATGTTTGTTGTCTTGTTCCCCAAAAACGGAAACTCTGAATGGCGATAGTCAGTATCTTCCGTTTGCCCCGGATGGAATACCTTTCACGGTGGCGGATACTATGTGGAGAGCTGATATGCAAGGTAATCACAGAGCAGTAGTGCAGGTTTCCGATATAAATGGTAATACAGCGGTTAAGGCTGTATTACCATGGCGTCGCCCGGATTTACGTCCTGAAACCAAAAAGATTGTAGTTGTTGATGCGCAGACCGGTCAGGAGATCAAGAATGTAGAAGTGTCGGACTTTTCTTCGGAGTCTGGTACGGTTACTTTCGAGCCTGTATCGGGAAAAGGACTTTATTATATTTATTATTTGCCTTATAAATATAGAAAAGGATGGGGAGATGCCCGTTATGGTAAACCTTGGAATGACTATCTGCCTCCGGTTTATGAAGCGGATAATGCATGGAAGTCCGCATTATCGGGAGATCTGCCTGAAGCAGAGGTACTTCGTTTTGAAAGTCGTTCTAAATTCGATGCATTTACTCCAATGGGAATTATTGCAACGGTCGCTGAAACGAATAGTTTATTGAAACAGCATCCGGAAACTCCGATCCTGTTCCCCGAAGATAGGGCTTTTCCGATTCGTTTACCTCACCAGCTACCTGTTCGTTGGGTGAAAAACGGACCTGCCGGATCATTTGCTGGTGTTGCTTTACGAAATGAATATTATGTTTGGCAGATTGGAGTTTGGGCAGCTCGTGAAGAATTGAATGACGTCAGGCTTTCATTCAGCGATTTGACAAATGGTTCTGCCATGATTGCTAAAGAAGAGATTACTTGTTTTAACCAGGAAGGCATTAACTGGGATGGGAAACCGATCACTTTTAATATTCATGTGCCAAAGGGAGATATTCAGGCTCTTTGGTGTGGAGTTCAGATTCCTGAAGATGCAAAAGCCGGGGTTTATCGTGGAACTGTCGATTTTTCAGCTAAAGGGGTTGCTTCAAAAGTAATTCCGGTTGAGATAACTGTTACGGGAGAGATCCTGGCAGATAAAGGAGATGGTGATCTTTGGAGACATGCCAGGTTGAGATGGCTGAATTCCAGGATCGGTGAAGATAACGAACCGGTTACTCCTTATCAGGCAATGAAGGTCGATGGCGACAGAATTCAGGCCACAGATAAAACGTTACAGATAGCATCTAACGGCTTGCCTGCTTCTATCCAAATCAATGGCGAACAGGTTTTGGCAAAGCCATTCCGTTTCGTTATCGTTACAAATAAAGGATCTGTTTCTTTTGATGCGACGGACGCTGTTTTGAAGAAAGATGCAAATGGCCTGGTTTCCTGGATGTCCTCTTATTCTAAAGATGGTATCCATTTTACGAACCATGCTTCTATGGAGTATGACGGATATGTCCATTATGATTTACAAGTTTCTGCAGAACAAGATATGGTCGTGAAGGATATACGTTTGGAAACCGACTATACACCTTATGCTTCGGAGTATTTTATGGGTACAGGTTTTGGCGGAGGCTTCCGGCCAGTATCCTATCAATGGAATTGGGAAGGTCCATGGGATAGCTATTGGATGGGAAATGCGAAAGCAGGTTTACACGTAGAGTATAGAGGGGGAAGTTATCATGGTCCTCTGTTGAATGACTACAAACCGGCAGCACCCAGAGCCTGGTCGAATCATGGAAAAGGTACTGTTCAGATATCAGGAGCTAAAGGACAAAGCGCTAAGGTTGTGGCAAGTACAGGTGTCGATACTTTGTCGGTACAACCTCGGAGTTACGAATTTGCTTTATTGATTACACCGCTTAAACCATTGGAGCCTGCGAAGCATTTTTCTGAACGCTATTATCATGCGGAACATACCGGATTCGATAAAGCGGCCGAGGAGGGTGCGAATATCATTAATATTCATCATGCAAAACCTTTGAATCCGGTTATTAATTATCCGTTTATCGTACGGGATTCGTTGATTGGATTTATCAAACACGAGCATGAGTTCGGACGAAAGGTCAAGTTATATTATACCATTCGTGAATTGACGAATTATGTACAGGAGATCTATGCTCTGAAAAGTTTGAAACATGAGATATTTGTTTCTGGTCCGGGATATGGTTTACCTTGGCACTGTGAACATTTGATTGATGATTATCGGGCAGCCTGGTATTCGGAAATGCCTAATGAGACTTCGGATGCAGCTTTGGTATTGAATGGTTTTTCCCGTTGGATCAACTATTATCTGGAGGGGTTGCGTTGGATGTTTGAGAACTATGATCTGGATGGAATTTATATGGATGACGTTTCATTCGACCGTCCGGTGATGAAGCGTATGCGGAAGATAATGAATCAATATCATCCGGGGGCTTTGATAGATTTACATTCCAATACATGGTATTCCGTTGGCCCCGCAAATCAGTATACAGGCTTTTTCCCATATGTAGACCGGTTGTGGTTTGGTGAGAGCTTCAAGTACAACGAAATGCATCCGGATGAATGGTTCGTAACTTTCTCCGGTATTCCGTTCGGTGTAATGAGTGAGATGTTACAGGATGGTGGTAACCGTTTCCTGGGTATGGTGTACGGAACAACTGCACGTCATTCTTACGGAAAATATTCACCGACTCCGGTTTGGGATTTGTGGAAATCGTTTGGCATAGAAGATGCAAAGATGCTTGGTTACTGGGATGAAGCTTGTCCTGTCAGGACTTCGGATCCGGAAGTGAAAGCTACGGCTTATGTAAAGTCTGATAAGGTTCTGATATCGATTGGAAACTTCTCAAATCAGGAGAAAAGTATTTATCTGACTTTTGATTGGAAGGCTTTAGGTATAGATGAAGCAACCGTTTCGTTAGAAGCTCCGTTTGTAAAAGATTTTCAGCAGGCTTCTACTTTTAAACTGAATGACAGGATTCTTGTAAAAAGTAAAGAGGGTTGGTTGCTGGTTTTATCAAAAAGACAATAGACTTCAGCCTAATCAATCCAGTAGTAGAGTGATGATAACCTTGTTTGGATCTTTATCAAGAATACTATGAAAAAGAAAGGAAAAGGAAGATCTTTATTCTGATCCTGTTTGTGGGATATTAGAGAAGAACTTCCTTTTCTGTCTTTATAGATCTTCTTAAAAGTTTTGATTTATATAAATTGATTACCATGAAAAAAAGTATACTCCTTCTTTGTGCCAGCGCACTATTGCAACCTTTGTCCGCACAGCAACAGGCGACAGTTACCGAAAGTGTACAAACAGTTAAAACCTATCCGTTCTCTGATCCTGATCCGGTGGCGGATCCCTCCGATCTGTTCTATCCTTATTTCCGTTTCGATGGTTTTTCTGCTAAAGGAACCGACAAGCAATGGAAAGTAGTCTCTCTTGAAAATGATTATATCAAACTGACTCTCTTCCCCGAGATAGGTGGAAAAATATGGGGAGCCGTAGATAAAACGACCGGAAAGGAGTTTATCTACAACAACCATGTCGTGAAGTTCCGTGATATTGCGATGCGTGGTCCGTGGACATCAGGCGGTATCGAGTTCAACTTCGGTATTATCGGTCATGCACCGACTTCCAGTACGCCGGTCGACTATGTGACCCGACAGAAACCGGACGGAAGCGTGAGTTGTTATGTCTCTTCTTATGAACTGGTTACCCGGACACTGTGGACCGTAGAGGTGAATCTGCCGAAAGATAAGGCTTACTTTACGACAACAACAACCTGGCATAACGGTTCATCCATCGACCAGCCTTACTATCAGTGGATGAACGCAGGCTATCCGGCAGCGGGAAATGCAGAGTTCTGCTATCCCGGAACCAATTATATCGGACACGGCGGCGAACTCCATTCTTTCCCTTTGGATGAACAGGGCCGCGACATCTCCTGGTATGAAAAGAACGACTTCGGTAATTCCAAATCGTATCATATCGTAGGGAAGTATAACGATTTCTACGGTGCTTACTGGCATGATAACGATTTCGGCTCCATCCATCATGCGGATTATGACGAGAAACTGGGAATGAAGATTTTTCTTTGGGGTCTTTCCCGAGAGGGAGGTATCTGGGAAGATTTGTTGACGGATACCGACGGTCAGTATATCGAACTGCAATCTGGGCGTATGTATAACCAACCTGCTTCTAACAGTGGCTTTACTCCGTATAAACATACAGCGTTCGGTCCGCAGGCAACGGATCAATGGACTGAGTACTGGTTCCCGGTAAAAGGAATAAAAGGAGTCTCGAAAGCTGGTCGTATCGGTGCCCTGAATGTATTGCGCGAAGAAGGTTTCCTAAAATTGTATTTTTCTCCTCTGCAAGAACTCTCTACGACTGTAAAGCTTTATGAAGGAGAAAAAGAAGTGGGTTCTTTCGCTCTTAACTGCGGAGTGCTTGAAACATGGAAAGATTCTATTCCGTTGAATGAGAGTGTTGCTTCCGGTAAACTGAAAGTAGTGGTAGGTGAGAACCTGTTGGTCTATTCAGAGGTTCCTTTAGATAATATAACGAGCCGCCCTAAACTAACACCTGCCGATTTCGATTGGAATTCCGTGTATGGTCTTTACACCCAGGGAGAGCAATGGATGAACCAGAAAGTACTTGATAAAGCGGAGAAATATTTATTGTCCTCACTGGAGAAAGATCCTTATTTCCTGCCCGCCTTGACTGGTTTGTCTTCTCTTTATTATCGCCAGGCTCGTTATGAGGAAGCTCTTTCCCGTTGTAAAACCGCGTTGAGTATTAATGCGTATGAAGGGAAAGCAAACTATCTGTATGGTTTATGCAACATGGCATTGGGAAATAAAACGGATGCCAAAGACGGTTTTTCGGTAGCCTCTTATTCGATGGATGTCCGTAGTGCAGCTTATGAGAAGTTGGCAGAAATGTACCTGATGGATAATGACTGGTCGAAAGCCGAACATTATGCCTTGAGAAGTAAAGAGTTCAATCGTATGAATCTGAGTGCCGATCATGTTCTAATGGTGGTTTATCGTAAAACCGGTCAGCCGGATAAGGCGAAGGCTATTATCGATCCGTTGTTGGAAGACCTTCCGTTATATCATGCCGCACGTTTTGAGAATTACCTGCTGAACAGAATGGATGAAAAAGACTTCGGATCTCTGATTCGTAACGAGCTTCCTTTCGAGACTTATATGGAATTGGCAGAATGGTATGAAACAGTAGGTTGTAATGAAGAGGCCCTGAGCTTATTCTCTTTTGCAGAAAATTATCCGATTGCAGGTTATAAAAAAGCCTGGCTATTGCATAAGAGTGGAGATGAGGCCGGAAGCATGATTGCGTTAGAAAAGGCAAACGCTCAGTCTCCGGAAGCTGTATTTCCTTTTCGTCCCACTTCTTTAAAAGCGTTGGAGTGGGCAAAGACGGTTCGGCCAGACTGGAAAATCAGCTATTATGAAGGTTTGATTTATTGGGCTAATCAGGATAAAGCGAAAGCATTGGTACTGTTTGAGGGGTGTAGCGGAGCGAATTATGCACCGTTTTATCTGAGTCGTGCTTCTTTAAAAGAGGGTGAATCCCGGTTGACGGATTTGTTAAAGGCAGAGCAGGTAGATGAATCGTGGCGCACCGGATTTGCTTTGATCAACTTTTATATCTCCAATAATCAATGGCAACAGGCTGTTGAAATCGGAAAGAAATATATTAAAAAATATCCTTCGAACTATTATATTGGCTTGAAGTATGCAAAAGCATTATGTGAAACGGGCCAATATCAGCCATGTATTTCTTTGTTAAGTAAAATACAGGTGTTACCGAATGAAGGTTCGTATGCAGGACGTGCAGTTTATCGTGAGGCCAATTTGTACCGGGCGATGGAACAACTGAGAAGCAAGAATTATAAACAGGTGATGAAAAGTGTAGAAGCGTCGAAAGAATGGCCGGAGAACTTAGGTGTAGGTAAACCTTACGATAATATGATCGACAGCCGTCTGGAAGATTATCTGGAAGCAAAGGCTGTTACCGGACAAGGAGATGGACAGAAGGCTTCTGTGCTGTTATCTGCCGTTGCCGGTTATCAGACATCCCATTCTTATTTCGATTCCGGAAACCTGTTAAGTGCTTTGGCTTTACGTGAGTTGGGTAAAGAGTCGGAGGCTAATCGTATGGTTACTTCCTGGAGTACGGACTTCCCGGGAAATCGTATAGCAGAGTGGTGTACCGCTATTTACCGTGGTGAAAAAGAGAAAGCTGCAGAAATGCTCAAGTCACGGAAGAAACAGACGGATACGACACCATGGGAATCTTCTTTCCGTGATTCTAATTTTGAGCTGATCGTTCGTTTGTTTTGATTTTTACAAATTATTACTGCCTGTTTGTATGAATTGGCTGTAAGTGCATATCGACCCGGAGTGACACATTTATTGTTGCTTCGGGTTGTAATATGTTTCTTGAGCTTTTGTATTTTTCTTTGGAGGATAAAATTGTTATCTTTGGTGCTTTATTTCAGGAAGAAACATAAGAATTTATGTTTAATGGAGGGAGATTGTGATAAGTATGGATAATGAACTTTTATATCGTCTTAAAGAAGGGGACAGGGATGCTTTTAATTCCGTCTATTGGCGGTATAGTCCAAAAGTATACAATACCGTTCTGTATTTATTGAATGATTCTGATATTGCTGAGGATGTTGTGCAGGAACTCTTCCTGACTATTTGGGAAAAACGCGAGAACATTCAACCTGAGCTTAATTTTGAAGCTTATATTTCAACTATCGCCCGTAATTTAGCATATAAATATATAGAAGAAGCTCTTCGTAAAAATCAACCGCTCGAAGAGCTCAATGATATAAAACTGATATCCAGTTCAGAGGAAGATGCCATTGAAGCCGATTCATTGCGGGAGTATATTTTTAATGTCATTTCTTCATTTCCGGAAATGCGCCGGAAAGTATTTATCATGAGCCGTTTTGAAAATCTGTCGCATACCGAAATAGCAGAAAAATTAGCCTTATCTGAACGTACGGTAGAAGCCCATATCTATCAGGCTTTGAAAGAACTCCGTAAAGTGCTGGGCAATAAGGCTGTGGCTTTCCTTCTTATTTATCTTTCCTTGTAAAAGCACATATTCCTTTTCTAAATGCTTCCTTAGATTTATGACCAATATGTAAATTAAAGTTAAACACAAACATTTTTTATCTTTCGACTAAGTAGTAGACACACTTGGAAGACTATTATATATAAACGAATCAATAATGAGAATAGAATTACTTCACCGTCTGATAGCAGGTTCCACCACTGAAGAAGAAAATCGGCAGTTAATGGAATGGTTCCGGCAGTGTGCATCCCGGGAAGAGTTTTTCAAACTTTTCGAGAGAGCATGGAAAGATAGTTCGGATGAAATGCCCAGAGATGTACAGGAACGTATGTATCGTCGGTTGAATCGTGGTTTGGATGAAGAGAAAAAACAAGCTAAAGTCATTCCGTTGCGTTCGCGTTTTTCCTGGAAAATCTGGCAACGGGTTGCGGTGGCTTGCATTATCATTGTTTTAAGCCTGGTCAATTATAATATGTATCAAAAGCAGAAACAATTATCGACACAGAATTTCATGGTATCGGCAGAGAAGGGACAACGGGCTTTCGTTACTTTGCCTGATAGTACGAAAGTATGGTTGAACTCTGATACGAAGATCAGCTATCCGGCAGACTATGGTATGAAAGAACGGAATGTGGCATTGGTGGGGGAAGCTTATTTTGAAGTTGCTAAAAATCCGGCTAAACGTTTTGTTGTGGAAATCAAAGGTATGCAGGTAGAAGCTCTGGGAACTGCATTCAATATAAATTCATATAAAAATGACAATAAAATTATTGCATCGCTGTTTGACGGTTCCGTTCGAGTGAGTTATGAAGACCATGTAGCGATCCTCAAACCGCATGAATCAGTGAAAGTCGACCTGTTGACCCACGATTTCCTGCAGTACGAAGATAATAACATGAAGGATATAGCCCTTTGGCGGGAGAATGAAATTACATTCGACGGTGAATCCTTGGAAGAGATTGCAGGTATCATAAACCGTCTGTACAATACGACCATATATATAGAAGACGAATCGTTAAAGAAAGAATGTTATATAGGAACTGTTCGGAATAACAGTCTTGAAAACTTTATCGACATCATCAACCTCACTACTCCTGTAGTGTATGAGAATAAAGGTGATACCGTATTCCTGAAAAGAAGAGATCCTTAACAGGGTCTGTTAACCATATATAGAAATAAATCTAATGTTTAATCTAACAAAATGCCTATGAGGAAGGAATAAAAGAAAAGAAGAGAGGTAACCCTTTACAGAGCTACCTCGTCAATACAATTTTTGCAGATATCCCTAAAGTTGATATAGCCGATGTAGGAGACCGGCTGTTATTAACGGGACTCTTCTGCTTACAAAGTTACAAACATTTATTTTATCTACATCTTATTTCTAATTAAAAGAAAAATGAGTAACATGAAGCATTTATTTAAACAAATGGTTATTCTGACACTATTGTTAACCCTTCCACTATTGGAAATCCACGCTCAGATAACCATCAATATGAAAGACAAACCCGCTTCGGAGGTGGTGAAGCAAATTGAAAAAGTAAGCAAATATCGTTTTTTTTATAAGAAAGGCCTTCCCGGTATGAATACCCCCATTACTGTTGATGCAAATGATCAAAGTATTGAATCTGTGTTGGGGCAGATCGTTCAGCAGATACCTGTTTCTTATGCTATAAAAGGAGAAACTCAGGTGGTACTTACTGAGCCCGAACTTCAAAATTCGAATACCAACCTTACTAAATCCGTGAAAGGAACGGTAACCGATGCGAACGGAGAACCCATTATCGGAGCGAATATTATGGAAAAAGGAACGGTCAACGGAACGATTACCGATATGGATGGTAACTTTTCATTGACAGTGAAAGAAGGAGCGATTCTGGTCGTTTCGTATGTCGGTTATATTACTCAGGATTTACCCGTTAAGAATAAAGATACATTGGTTGTCCATTTAAAAGAGGATTCACAAGCGCTCGGGGAAGTAGTAGTAACTGCTTTGGGTATTAAGAGAGAAGAGAAAGCATTGGGTTACTCAGTCCAAAAGATGAGTGGTGACGATATGCCGATGGCTAAAGCTGTCGATATAACTACTTCATTGACAGGTAAAATTGCCGGGTTGAATATTCAGAATAATACTGAATTTGATCAGGATGCAACGATCTCATTACGTGGCTCTACTCCTCTATTGATTGTAGATGGTATTCCTTATGCCAATTTATCGATCAATGAAATTGCTGCCGATGATATTGAATCTGTCGATGTACTGAAAGGGGCAACCGCTTCAGCATTGTATGGAGCAAGAGGTTCCAGCGGTGCAATCATGATTACGACAAAGAAAGGATCGGATAAGGAAGGATTGAACATCAACATTAATAGTAATACCATGTTTTTCTCCGGTTATCTGGCTTTTCCTGAAACACAACATTCATACAGTGCCGGTACAGGTGGTAAATATAATAATAATTCGGTGTGGGGAGATAAGTTGGATATTGGACGTACTGCCGTTCAATGGGATCCGAAAACGTACGAATTCAGAGAAATGGAACTTACTTCCAAAGGAAAAGATAATTTCAATAACTTCCTTCAGTTTAGTATGGTAACAAATAACAACGTAAGTGTTACCCAGAAAGGAAAATATGGTTCTTTCAGAGCTTCCGCCACACAAGTTTACCATAAGGGGGAATATCCTAATCAGAAATTGAATAAAATGACTTTCTCCGTAGGCGGTGAAATGAAATGGCAGAAATTTTCGATGGATGCAACGGCGGCCTACAATAAACGTGTATCGTCGAATACGGTAGGTTCGGGATATAGTAGCAGTTATATCTATAATATGGTGATCTGGGGCGGAACCGAATATGATGTTCGCGATTATAGAGACTACTGGGTGAAAGGAAAAGAAAATGAAATGCAGAACTGGTATGATAAGAGTTGGTATGATAACCCCTGGTTTAAAGCTTATGAACAGATCACTTCGTATGATACTGATGTGTTCAATACCTCTGTCAACACCAGTTATGAGATTACTCCCTGGTTGAAGGCAATGGCTCGTGCCGGTGCGGATATTTATAACAAACGGGAAGAATCCAGAAATGCGATCAGTGCAAACGGAGCATGGGATAAGAAAGGATATTACAGTATAAATAAAGATACTAAATTCAGTGTCAATGCCGACGCTATGTTGATGGCCGATAAAACTTGGGGCAAGTTTAATCTAAATGGAATGTTCGGAGGTAATATCTTCTATCGCCATGACGATGATATGCTGAGTAAGACACAGGGAGGACTTTCTATTCCCGGATATTATTCGTTGAAGTCATCCTCCGACCCTGTCAGCGCGACAAGCAGTTTGAAACAAAAACGGGTAAACAGTATCTATGGAAAAGCTTCTGTTTCCTGGAACAGTACCTATTATTTGGATATTACCGGACGTAATGACTGGTCTTCAACTTTACGCTCCGACGAGCGCTCTTATTTTTATCCTTCGGTGGCAGGCAGTGTAATCTTATCGGAAATATTACCGTTACCTTCCTGGTGGAATTTCTTGAAAGTGAGAGGGTCATGGACTACTACAAAGCAAGATGCAGATATATACGCTAATAATAATGTATACGAAGTTACAACAAATGTCTGGGATGGTTTGTCTACCGCTTCCTATCCTGAAGCTCTGATCGGAGGAATTGTTCTTCCTCAGAAATCCGAAACCTGGGAGGCCGGTCTGGCTCAAACCTTTTTACAGAAACGGTTAAATATCGACTTTGCCTATTATCATAAGTTGGAGTCTGATTTTATTATTGATGGAGGCGTAAGTGAGTCTACCGGATATAAATCTATTCAGACGAATAGTAAAGAGCAACGTTTACGTACCGGTGTAGAACTGGTAGTAGGAGGAACACCCATCCAAACGAAAGATTTCAATTGGCATATTCTGACGAACTGGTCACACGATAATTATACTTATCATAAATTGGATCCTGATTATTCCACAAAACGTCCCTGGATCAAAGAAGGAGCCGACTGGGACTGGATTGCCATTAATGACTGGGAACGTGACCCTGACGGAAACATTGTTCACAACGGAGGTATTCCTGTACGACAGACGTTCCAGAAGAAAGTCGGTAAATATGTTCCCGATCTGGTGTGGGGTATAACCAATACATTGCGATATAAGAACTGGACATTAAGTTTTACGTTTGACGGGCGTGTCGGTGGTATCTCTTATTCTAAAACTCACCAGATGCTGTGGAATTCAGGGACACATGTAGACTCTGATAACCAATTCCGTTATGATGAAGTTGTAAATGGGAATATTTCTTATGTCGGAGAAGGAGTAAAGGTTGTTTCCGGTGCGGTAAAAAGAGATCCGGATGGCAATGTCCTGGAAGATACACGAGTTTTTGCGCCTAATGATGTCGTGGTTTCTTATGAAAGTTATATTACTAAGTATCATGACTCTCATGCAAGCCCGAGCTGGCAGAATATGCTGAGCCAGACTTTCTTTAAACTTCGGAATCTCTCCCTGACTTATGATATACCGTCGTCGGCCTGTAAGAAAGTCGGGATGAAAAATGCTTCTGTTAGTTTTACCGGTCAGAACCTGCTTCTGTGGGCGAAAGATTTTAAATATGCAGACCCGGAAAGAGGTGGTGAAACAGAAGAGTTGAATGCACCGTCTCAGCGTTATATGGGTTTTAATATTAAAGTTGATTTCTAATAAAGTATACAAATGAGAAATATGAAAAATATAAAAATAGTTAGCTGTTTACTGGCGTATGTTCTTTCGTTTTCAGCTTGTACATCGACTTTTGATGAAATGAATACGAACCCGGATGCAACAACCCAGGTTAAATCGTCCATGTTGGCTACCACCGTAATAAAGGACATGGTTACGAAGATATGGGAGTATAATGAGTTTCTGAGCCGGAGGATGTTTTGGGGGGAACAGATTAATAATGCCCAATACAACCGTTTCGGAACAGATAGTTTTTCTTATATCCGGATACTGACGAATGCGAAACAAATGATGGAATTGGCTTCCGAGGAAGATAAAGATGCCTATTCCGGATTGTTCTACTTTATGAAAGGATGGAATTTCTGGCGTTGTACGATGAGTATGGGAGATATCCCTTATTCGCAGGCCCTGGATATAGAAGAGTATCGTTATCCGGTTTACGACAGTCAGAAAGATGTTTTTATAGGTGTTTTGTCCGACCTGGAAAAAGCAGATGAATTCTTTGCTACGGCTAATACATTCGAAGGTGATCCGTTTTATAAAGGTGATCCGGTGAAATGGAGAAAAGCGACGAATGTTCTGCGGTTGAAGGTGTTGATTTCTTTGTCTAAGCGTGTGGATGATACGCCCGAGTTGAATATAAAGGAGACATTTGCCAGGATAGTAGCGGAGGGTAACCTGTTCCGGAGCAATGACGATAATTTGCAGGTTGTTTATTCAGATAAGCAAGGCCAGCAGAATCCGTTCCATAATAGTTTTGTGAAGAGTATTAACGAATATGCCGGTTCTGCCCTATTGATCGATCCGTTGAAGAAGTTTGAGGATTATCGTTTATTCTATTATTTTTCTCCGGCCCAGGCCATGACCGATGAGTTGTATCTGGCTCCGGGACAAAAACTGTTGGAGCCGAGTGACTGGAATGCTTATCAGGGATTGGATGTTGCTGCCGTATTCGGGGAAGAGTCCAAAAAGATTGCTAACAAGATGCATTCGCGCCCGAATGGAGTATACCGTCTGAGTTATGCAGGAGTTCCATATATTCGTTTAGGATATGCGGATATGAATTTTACGATTGCTGAGGCTATCGAACGGGGTTGGCTAAAAGGAGATGCCCAAAAATACTATGAAGATGGTATCCGTGCTTCTTTCCGGTTCGTTGCATCTACTGTTCCTGCAGAATATCAAAACGGAAGAGAGATTACAGATGAATATATTGAGAATTATTTGAAAGGTCCGTATGTTGCCTATAATACGAAAGGAACACAGACCGAACGTTTGAAACAGATTTGGATCCAGGTTTATATTGCCCGTTATTATCATATGCAGTATGATGATTATTATGATTACCGTCGGAATACTTATCCGGAGTTTCCTATAAATCCGAATACGAATTTGAACGATGATAAAACAAAAATCCCCATGCGCTGGCAATATCCGGAGAATGAGCTATTGTATAATAAGGAACAGTATCTTGCCGCATTGGATCGCCAATGGGGTGGTACGGATAATGTTAATAATGTGATGTGGTTGTTGAAATAGTTTTTATAATAAAGAGATGATGATATGAAAAAGATAATATTCTTATTATTCTGCCTGTTAAGTATGCCGGTATGGGCAAAAGCAGAAAAGGCAAACGATACTTTTACCGTTTACCAGATGAATTTATGGCATGAAGGATCGAAAGTACCGAATGGTTATCAGGGAATTCTTGACGTATTGGATGAGGTCGATGCCGATGTTGTTTTTTTATGTGAAATCAGAGATTTCGACGGGAAGATGTTTATGCCCAGGATTTTGAAGGATCTGGAAAAGCGGGGAAAGCATTATTATGGGGAGACTTTGGGAATGGTTGTCGGTCTTTTGACAAAGTACAAACCGGATAGTTTCGTGAAATGTTGTATTGTCCCCGGTGATGAAGGCAGAGCAATGCTGAAAGCTGCGGTTACGATAGCCGGGCAACCTGTTTCTTTCTATTCCTGCCATCTGGATTATCTGCATTATGAATGTTATATGCCCCGTGGATACAGTGGTATGAGCTGGGATAAAATAGACGCTCCGGTAACGGATGAGGAAACTGTTTTGGAGGCAAACCGGTTGGCTTACCGAGATGAAAGTATTTCAGCTTTTATCCGGGATGCACAAGCTGAGATCGACAAGGGGATTCCTGTGATAATGGGAGGTGACTTCAACGAACCTTCCCATCTGGACTGGCAGGCTAATACAAAAGATCTGTGGGATCATAATGGAGCTATTATCAATTGGGATTGTTCTGTGATGCTGCAAAAGGCCGGGTTTAAAGATTCCTACCGTGAGAAATATCCGGATCCGGTCTTGTACCCCGGGTTTACATTCCCGGCCGGAAATAAGTTGGCGGAAGAAGCCAAGCTGGAAAAGTTAGCATGGGCTCCGGATGTGGACGAAAGGGATAGGATCGATTTTATTTATTATTATCCGACCAATGCTTCAGTTTCACTGGAAAAAAGTATTCTGGTCGGACCGTCTGAAACTGTCATCCGTGGAAAGATAGAAGAAAGTGATTCCCGGGACAAGTTCTTTACTCCGAAAGGAATTTGGCCGACAGACCATAAAGGTAATCTGGCAACATTTAAGGTTGTTACCGGAGAATGATAGATAATAATGGGAGGAAGCAAGGAATATTGTTATACCGGTATCTGATTAGAACGGTAACAATGTGCTGTTGTTCTGTTGTACTATTTTGCTGTCGATAATTGTTGGCAAGCTTGTTGATAGTTATCGGCAAGCTTGCTCATAATTATCGACGGGCATTGCGAACTTTTACGGTATGTGACGGCTTCCGGTAAGAGGTGATTGACGAATCAGAGGATAATCTATCTTAATAAACAATCTATTGCCAATACGAGTCTCTAAAGATATATTGAGTATCTTTGGAGACTTATACATATTCTAATTTTACCATGAAAAAGACAATTTCTTTATTTCTCCTTATGGGAGGATTTTTCTTTTCCGGTTGGGCAGCCAAAGCCCAGAGCTTCGTATCCTTGTCTGATATGGATCTATCGCTGGCCTATCAGCAGTATGGTTCACCTATGAAAAATGCAGCTGTTACCGGTGAGAAACTGGCAATAGCCGGTGAAGGATTCGTACAAGGTGTCGGTGTCCAGTCAAACAGTAAGATCAAACTGAGCCTGCGGAAAAAGACCAGCCAGTTTACATGTAAGGTTGGGGTGAACGACCGCTCATTTGATTATAAAAAAGAAGATTTCAGTAAGATACCGATGACGGATGGGACAATGTTGTTTTACCGTACGGACGGTACCGGAGGGAAGAAGCAATTTGTCGGAGTGGGTTCCGGCGACGGTTCTCTGGGGAAAGGAAGCGTTGTGTTCCGTCTGGTGGGTGACGGCAAAGATCTCTACAACAGTGGAATCGTTCGTGGAGGCGAGAAAGCTCGTGAAGTATCTCTGGATGTATCCGGAATAGATGTTCTGGAATTGGTTGTGGAAGATGGTGGCGATGGGGTTAGTGGTGACCATGCCGATTGGATCGATCCTGTTTTCTCCTATTTCGAGATCAAACCTTCGTTGGTTAATGCCGATTATAAAGGTGTGGTCGAATCCATGCCGGTAGAGATAGAAAAGGCGTTGCGTAATAAGATCGCAGCATTACCTTCTATCGATCTGCCGGTGACACGTCCTGAGAAGGATTGGTTGCTCGATGCCAAAGAAGTGAAAGCTGGTATTTATCAGACGCATAACGGAAAAGACGTTGTGCTATCCAACGGTCTGGTAAGCCGTATTTTCCGTGTGTACCCAAACCTGGCGACTGTCGATCTGATCAATCAGATGACTGGTGAAAGCATGTTGCGTGCCGTCAGCAATGAAGGTATTCTGAAAATAGATGATAAAGTATATACATTGGGCGGCCTCGACGGACAGTTCGAATACGGATATACCCAATATAAATGGGTTGATAGCCTGAATATCCTGCCGAACTCGTTTCGGGTGACGGGATTCGATATTACCGAATTAACACCTCGCATCGACTGGGCAAACAAACGCTGGTCACTGGTGAAGCCGGGTGAAACGACCGGGAAGGTACTTTCTTTCTATCTTGAAGGACCGGACTACCTGAAAGGGGTAAAGGTGAAACTGAATTATGCCCTCTATGACGGCATTCCCTGTATCAGCAAATGGTTCGAGATCGAGAATACAACCGATATGCGTATTACACTCGACGAATTTACTTTGGAACAACTAGCGATGGCGGAACCTGAGTCTCCGGTGGAAGCCAAACGCCCCGAACAATTCCTGAAACCCAATATTCATGTTGAAAGCGACTGGGCGTTCCTGGGATTCACTGAACGGGAAGCCGACCGTACTGAGTTTTGGAATACCGATCCGCGCTATACTTCCCAGTGTAACTATCCCTTGCTCACCCCCTGCCTATTGGAGGTAAAACTCCCGATGGGACCGGATGAAGATATTGCAGCCGGTGGCAAGTTCAGGAGCTTCCGTACCTGGCTGATGCCTTTCGACAGCGATGACCGTGACCGGAAAGGTCTTTTCCTGAAAAGGATGTACCGTAAGATCGCTCCGTGGACAACCGAGAACCCGATCTTCCTCCATTGTGTATCGTCAGACCCGAAGGTGGTGAAGACGGCTATCGACCAGTGTGCGGAGACCGGTTATGAGATGGTTATCCTCAGCTTCGGTTCGGGACTGAATATGGAGGATGAGAGTGAAGCGAACATCGCCAAGTTCAAGGAATTTACCGAATATGCCAACTCCAAAGGTATCGAATTGGGAGGTTATTCCCTGTTGTCGAGCCGCTGGATCAGCGACGAAGTAGATGTTATTAATCCGGAAACAGGGAAGCGCGGAGGCATGATCTTCGGTAGTTCTCCTTGCCTTTCCAGTGAGTGGGGGTCTGACTATTTCCGCAAGATACGTTCTTTCTATGAGAAGACAGGAATGACGGTTTTTGAGAACGACGGCTCTTATCCGGGCAACGTTTGTGCCTCGACCAGCCATGCCCATCATAAAGGTTTGAAAGACTCCCAGTGGAAACAACGCCAACAGATTGTAAACCTTTATCAGTGGATGTGTGAAAATGGCATTTATACCAATATCCCCGACTTCGGTTACATGCTGAATGGTGGAACGAAGGTCGGTATCGGTTATCGTGAAGTGAACTGGTCGCTTCCCCGTGAACGCCAGCTTGTGTTGGGACGTCAGGTAATGTACGACGGCCTGTGGGAACGTCTGCCGGGTATGTGCTGGACATTCGTTCCGCTCACCCAATATCATGGTGGTGGTGCCGCTGCTACCCTCGAACCTTTGAAAGATCACATCCCCGACTATAAGGCGCACATGATCCAGAACTATGGAGCCGGTGTACAGGCTTGTTATCGTGGTCCCCGTTTATACGATACCCCCGAAACGAAAGCAGCCGTGGTAGAGGTGATCGACTGGTACAAGAAATACCGGACTATCCTCAACAGCGAACTGATTCACCTGCGCCGTGCCGACGGACGTGACTGGGATGGTTTCATGCATGTGGACCCACAAGGCAAGGAAAAAGGCTTTGCCTTGTTGTTCAACCCGACCGATCAGGCTATCACCCGTACGATCCGGCTTCCACTTTATTACACCGGTATTTCCGATGTAGCGAAGATCAGGGAAAAAGAGAATGCTCCGGTTACTTATAAGCTGAATCGCGATTATACGGTAGATATTACGGTGACTATTCCTGCTCGTGGAAATACCTGGCTGGTGATAGAGAAATAAATAGGCTCCTTTACATCAATATTGTTTAATATAACTATCATACTATCATTTATGGCTTTATATATGTTGAATATCAATATGTAAAGGCTATGATAGTTAGTGTGATAGTTCCATTTTCTACTATCATACTATCATAAAACAGCCTGACAAAACTTCCTGTCTATAGGACTTATTTTCAGCAAAGTAACTAATTTCCTTCTTTGAGACCCGGGTGTAAAGGGTGCTGGGACCCGGGTCTTAGCATCGTTTAAACCCGGGTGTAAAAGGATATAAAATGGGGGGCTGAAGGAGAAAAATTAGTTGTTTTCGTGAAGAAAGTAGGTATAGTTGAGTAAAAAATATAGGGTGTTATGGAAAAAATGGTCTGTGTCTGATAGTTTTTTATGTCTATTTTTACGATGCTTGCCTTAAATAGGTCGTTTTATGATAGTTTATGTTAGTTGAATGATGGTTGAAATAAATAACTATCATTTATGTACTGATTGATATTCAAAGTTCTTGTTAATGGAATGATAGTATGATGGTTAATTTCGAAAATACTTTAATTTTCCTTCCTTTCTGATAGATATAATGAATTGATAGGCTTGTTTGCACGAATAATGGTAGTCCTTTGGATTTTAAAGGAAAGTATCCTGCGTTATATAAAATAGATCAATAAAAACACTGTTTGGTTAAATGCATGAATGTCTTATTTGTGTAGAATTTACTTTATATCAGCTATTTACTATGAATATCAATATTTCTTTTGATGTGGTCTTTATTAAATAGT
This sequence comes from Parabacteroides timonensis, assembly GCF_900128505.1. Lineage (NCBI taxonomy): Bacteria > Pseudomonadati > Bacteroidota > Bacteroidia > Bacteroidales > Tannerellaceae > Parabacteroides > Parabacteroides timonensis. Next base: position 3,934,880 of record NZ_LT669941.1, on the reverse strand, counting down.
TGATTTAGTCCAATAAGAACTCTTTCAATTTTTTGCCAAATATATAAAAAATACGCTAATATCAGTTCGTTTTATTAAAAATAATAAGGATTTAACACTTTGACTATTTAGATATTTATGAATAGAACCTCTCTAAAGTCATTTTTGTATATTATTCATTTCTGGTTTAGTCTGTTTTGAAAGAGTTCTTATTGGACTCTGGTCAATTGTTGGTATTCTGACAAGTTTACTGTAAAGGGTGATGCTATTGTAATGCAGATATAAATCTAATAATTCTAATTTATGAACAACGCTTTACTAAAAGACAGTCTTGCTGCAAGGGCAGCGGATTCTCAAACGCGGAAGGTGTTATCAAGATCCGGTCTTATAGCTGGATTATGTATCTCTTCCCTCGTTTCTTCGTATGCTGTTCCGACCGGAATGGATGTAGCGAAAGCAAAAAATGAAAGTGTTATGATCACTCAACAGGCCAAAAAGGTGTCGGGTGTAGTAAAAGACAATGCGGGTGAACCCATTGCCGGAGCAAACGTTGTAGTGAAAGGAACTACGAATGGAACGGTTACCGATATGGACGGTAAGTATACATTGGATGTCCCTAATAATGCAACCTTAGTAGTATCTTTTATTGGTTATACAACTAAAGAAGTAAAAGTAGGTAGTCAACCGACCATTAATGTTGTTTTGGCAGAAGATGCGATCGGATTGAATGAAGTTGTAGCGATTGGTTATGGTTACCAGAAAAAGAAAGACCTGACGGGTTCCGTTTCTTCTGTATCGGCAGATGATATGGTGATGGGAGGTACGGTAAGTAATGCCGCTTTGGCATTGCAGGGTAAAACTGCAGGTGTGCAGGTCTCCCAAACCTCTAAAGCTCCTGGTGGTAGTATTTCTGTACGCGTACGTGGTAGTAATTCTATCAGTTCTACTAATGAACCATTGTATGTTGTCGATGGCTTTCCGTCTTCTGAGGGATTGAATATCAATCCGAATGATATTGAATCCATGCAAATTCTAAAAGATGCTTCCGCTACTGCTATTTATGGTGCCCGTGGTGCAAACGGAGTCGTATTGATTACAACGAAACGCGGAAAGAGCGGTGAGAATAAGATCTCTTACAATGGCTATTTTGGAGTACAAAAGAGGCTTAATCCGTTTGACTTACTTAGTGCAAAGGATTATATGAATTTGCAGAATGCTTTGTTTAAAGAATTACCGGGACGTGAAAATACAGAGAATGGTGTTTATACTCCTTCACAGTTACAATCGGATGTAGATACAGATTGGATTGATGTTTGTACACGCTTGGGAATGGTACAAGATCATAGTATCCAGTTTCAAGGAGGATCTGAGAAAACAAAAGTACTTACCAGTTTAGGTTATTATAAACAAGATGGTATTTTGAAGAATACAGACTTCTCACGTATTTCAGGTCGTGTGAATGTAGACCAGACTATTAACGATTATATTAAAGCCGGTGCTACAATATATGCACATCGTGAAACCTCTAAATTTCAAGAGTATAGTGGTAATATAGTTAATTCTAACGTATTACTTAGTGTCTTGTCGTATGATCCGACAGTAAAACCTTATAATGAAGATGGTACTTACGGACGTGTGCCGGGCGGTCGTGGCGATAACCCGTTAGCTAACCTGATGGAACGTCAGAATGATGCTAAGAATGATAAATTCAACGGTAGTGCTTATGTAGAAGTTCATCCGATCGAAGGACTTGTTGCAAAGGCTACAGGTGGTGTAGAAATCATACATAATTTTCAGGGAACCTATCTTCCGGCCTCTACAACTTATCAGGGAAGTATCGATAATGGTGTAGCCAGTACGTATGATTATACCGGTACCCGCCAATTATTTGAAGGTGTCATTAATTATATGAAAACATTCAATAGCATTCATGATTTTGGAGCAATGGTTGGTTATACCTATGAAAAGTTCTCTGGTGATTACCGAAAGATTAATGCGAAAGATTTCTCTACAGATGTATTCAGCTATAATAACTTAGGTGCTGCTGCACAGAAAACGAGTATTGCTTCCAATAAAACTGAAAATATCCTGATCTCCTTCTTCGGACGTGTCAATTATACTTTGATGGATAAGTATTTGGCAACAGTAACAGTTCGTCGTGACGGTTCTTCCCGTTTTGGAGCGAACAATCGCTGGGGTACTTTCCCCTCTGGTTCATTGGCATGGAGAATGAGTGAAGAAGATTTCATTAAGAATCTGAATATTTTCAGTAGTTTGAAATTAAGAGCTGGATTTGGTGTTACAGGTAACGAACGTATTGGTGATTATGCATCTTTTGCACTTATGTCAAATACACATCTAACGATGGATGGTTCCAGTAATCTTGCCGGTATGCACATGAACCAGGCTAGCCCTTCTAATCCCGATTTGAAATGGGAAACGACTCAACAATATAATATCGGTTTGGATATGGGCTTTTTCAATAATCGTTTATCAGTGACAGTGGACGGTTATTTTAAAAAGACGAAGGATTTGTTGCTGAATATGGATATGCCTTTCTATAGTGGTTTCGTTTCAGGACAAAGTAATGTCGGCTCTATACAAAACAGAGGTTTTGAACTGGATTTAACTTCACATAACTTAACCGGTGATTTTGTTTGGGATACTAAATTTAATTTTTCACTAAACCGTAACAAAGTACTTGACTTGGGAACGAATGGTGAAATACGTCTTAAAACATCTAAACCGACAGGTACAGTTACGGAACAGGAATATGCTATCGTTCGTGAAGGCGAACCGTTAGGGTCATTGTACGGTTATAGATACTTAGGTGTAATACAGGAAGGTGAAAATAATCCGTTGCAACCGGATGCTAAACCTGGAGATCCTAAATTCGCAGACTTAAATGGCGACGGAGAACTGAATGATAAAGACCGTGAAATTATAGGCCATGCTACTCCTGATTTTATTTTTGGCTTGACTAATAATTTTGCTTATAAAGGGTTTGATCTTTCTATATTCTTTCAGGGTTCTGTAGGCAACGAGTTGCTGAATATGACCCGCATGAATATGGAGCTGAATCGTACAACTGATGCTTTGAAACGTTGGACGCCTACCAATACAAATACTGATATACCTCGTAATGGTTTCTTTAATATCTCAAAAAATAAAGGTGGTTATGTAAATGATCATTTTATTGAAGATGCTTCTTATTTGCGTTTGAAGAATCTGACATTGGGATATACTGTTCCATTTAAGAAAGTAGTCTCTTCTTGTCGTGTTTATGTATCTATGGAAAATCTGTTTACAATAACCGGTTATAGCGGTTGGGATCCGGAAGTGGATACAAAAGCGTATGATACAGCAAAGAATAGTGGTTCCAATCAAACGGCTAATGTGGGTGCCGGTCTGGACTTTAATGCCTACCCGAGTATGAGAACATACACAATAGGTTTAAATATTACATTTTAATAGTCTGTTACTTTCTAAATAATGAGATATATGAAAAAAATATTGATGGGCTTATTAGCCACCGGATTAGTTTCCGGATTTACGGCATGTACAGATTTAGAGCCGACTTTATATAGCAATTTGACAACTTCCAACGCTTATATAACAGAAAAAGATTTCAATGCAGCGTTAGTAGGAGTTTATGCGGATTTAAACCCGTTTCCAGGTGATGCCTGGCAATATTATGCAGGTTATTTCGTAATGATTACAGACTACACAACTGATATAGGTTATTCTACTTCAAGTGATCCGCTAGCAATGAGTGTGATGTCTTATGATTCTAATAATCAATATCTTCGTGACAACTGGAGATATATCTATCAAGTCGTATCGAATGCAAATACAGTTCTCCAAAAGTTGAACAATGCAGAGGTTGATATGACTGAAGAAAATAAGCAATTGATAGCTGCTCAGCTTAAATTTCTTCGGGCGTTGGCTTATCGTGATCTGACAGATGCTTTCGGGCCGGTTCCACTGGTAACGGAATATGCCGAGAATCCGCTTGCAATGAGAGATATGCCTTTAACTTCCGTAGCTGATATAGATGCTTTTATTTTGAAAGATCTGAAAGAAGCACTCGAAGTATTACCTGAGAAATGGACTGGAACGGATTTATCTCGTGCAACTAAAGGGGCAGCTGCAACTTTGATCGGACAAATTTATATGCGTGCACATGATTATCAGAATGCAAAAACTTATATCGACATGGTATTGGCTTTGCGTGATAAAGGTATTTATTCATTGAATCCGGACTTTAAAAACGTATGGGCTGAATCGAATAAGTACGATATGGGATCTATTTTCTGTATTTTACACGAAGTAACTTCAAACGGAGGAGAGATAGCTAATCACTTTGGTCCTTCGGACCACCCGGAAGTTCAGGGACGTTGGCAGTTTTATGCTATATCTTTACCTTTCTGGCGTAAATATGATGATGCAGACCCACGTAAACAGTTCTTCTATTTTAATTATACAGGAGTAAGTCCCCGTGATGATAAAACTGATTATGGTTTCTATTATATGATGCCTGAAAAGGGACAAAACACACCACCTAATGATACGACTAAATTGCTGCTTAATGTTGCAACGAAGAAATATACTTATGAGATGGTTTCTGATTTATATTATGATGGAAGTACAATTTCTATTTTCCGTTTGGCAGATGTCATTCTTTGTAAGGCAGAAATAGAAAACAATCTGAATGGACCGGGAGCCGCATTGCCTTATTTGAATGAGATTCGTGAACGTGCTGGTGCTCCTCTTTATGGAAAAGATCCTCGTTTTCCGGTTCCTGCAAGCCAAGAGGCTATGAATCAGGCTATTCTTGATGAACGTGGTTTTGAATTAGTGTTTGAGTATAAACGTCGTCCGGATCTGATTCGTTTTGGTAAATATGAAGAAACTGTAAATGCCCATTTGAAAGAAATGGATATAACAGGAACTACTGTGACACCGGATATGCGTTATTTGCCGTATCCTATGACAGAAACTAAGCTGAATAGTTATATGGAGGCTGAAAATCCTAAACGCCTACCTAAATAAATTCGAGTTTGTCAGATGCCTGTATCTAAGATGGATACAGGCATCCTTTATTTAATATTTTAAAGAGATTGATATGAAGCGCCTGATTATTTTTGTTAGTATATTGGTTGTTGGAGCAGTTATTGGCTGGGTTTATATAAGCGAGCGGAATACGATTAAGGAAGTTACGTTAACCTCTCCCGGAAATACAGCGATGTATAATAGAGCGGAGATAGTTCTTCAAAAACCTGCACCGATTTATATAGAATACACAGAAAACTTAACAGGAAAGAGATTCAGAACGGTTACAACTCCTTCTGATACGCTTCACCACCTTGACCTCCTGCTCTTAAAAGCCAATACTGAATATACTTATGAAATAGTGATAGATAACTTGTTTAAACAGAGATCGAAACCGTTGACGTTTAAAACCCGCGAACAATCCTCCTGGCTCGTTAATCACTGGTTTAATGAAAAGCGTCCACATGACTCTTCTGCTTTAGGTGATGGTATGATCCTGGTTTGTTTTGGCCGTTTACCCGGATATATGGCATTGATTGATAATGAAGGACAAATACGTTGGTACTGGCAGGTAGATGATGTTGGCGTACGTGCCGCTTCACTTACTCCTCGTGGTACTATTTTAGCTATGCTTCGTCCTTTTGAAATGGATAAGATTGACGATGCTCCTCAAACTCCCGAAGAAATAGCCAATGAAGAACACAAAAAACCGATGCGTCGTGGTTCTATGGGGTTTGCCGGTGGAACAGGGCTGACAGAAGTATCCCTGACCGGTGAACAGATGTGGCGCCTGGATTTGGATAAAATTGAAAAAGAAAAAGATTATCAGATTATTCATCATGATATCTGGATGGATGAGGAAAACCATATTCATACTTTATATCGTCCTAAGAAAATAACAGAAATACCTGTAAATGGAAAAATGGAGACTGATACGTTGGGTGGCGACGGAATCATGGTTATAGACACCCTGGGAAATGTTTTGAAAACCTGGTCGGCATGGGATGTATGGGATGTCGCTAACGATCCTTATATCGATGAATACCGTTACGACCGTTTTCATATGAACGGCCTTTGTTTTGATACCGATGGAAATTACCTGGTGTCTAATCCGATTGAAGACCAGATATGGAAGATTGATCGTCAGAGTGGTAAATTACTTTGGAAGTTCGGTAGAAATGGAGACTTCAAAATGGATACAACTGCCTATTTCTCTTTTCAGCATGCTCCTTATATTACGGAACAGGGTGATTTGATGCTGTTTGATAACGGCTTGTATGACAAACGTTCGGGAGCGAAAGCTTTTAAACTGGATGAAAAGAACTTTACGGCAGAAACAGTTATTAATGCCATGTTGCCTCCTGAAAAGTATACTTCCCGCATGGGGAATGCTTATCTCCTTCCTAACGGAAATCTGTTGCAGACCAGTTCGAAAACCGGTTCTATAATGGTTACCGACCAATCCGGCAAGGTTCTTTGGGAAAGTATCATGTATTATGCTCCTTATCGGGCGGTGTACGTACCGGTAGAAACCTGGGATCAATATTTTAAAGAAATCAAGTAATATGGAACGTGCATCGCTATCCTATATCTTCTTTACATTCCTGAAATTGGGAGCTACGGCATTTGGCGGTTATATGTCGCTAGTGGCTATCGTACAGAAGCAGTTAGTAGAAGTAGACAAGAAACTGAAAGAAGAAGATTTGCTGGATGGGATTTCGCTGACCTCCGTATTGCCGGGGCCTGTAGCCGTAAATACGATTGCCTATGTCGGGTACCATTTAAGGGGGATACCGGGGGCGGTTGTAGCTTTTGCCGGGATCATTATTCCCTCGTTCTTACTGGTTACATTTCTTTCGTGGTTGTATTTCTCCTATGGAAATATACCTGCGGTAAAGAATGTGTTCAGCGGAATCACTCCGGCTATTACCGCTTTGATCGTTACGGTGGCTATCGGGATGGCGCGTAAGACGATCAAATTGCCTGCCCAATGGGTTCTTTGCCTGCTGGCGGCTTTGTTGCTGATTTTTATCGGTGGTTTTACGGTTACTTTTCTGTTGATTATCGGTAGCGGGATAGCCGGCGGTTTCCTGTTTCGCCAGCCAGTGGGACAAGGGTTGATATCAGATGGGGAGAAGCGGACGGGTAGCAGGCAGCTGATGACTTCCGGGATTGTTCTTTTGCTATTACTCTGTATCTTACTTTGGGGAGGACAATATCCGGGTGCTCCGGAAGGTATTCAGATTGTATCGACCTTCTCCGGTATCAGCCTGACTTTGTTCGGAGGGGGATATGTTGTTATCCCTGCTTTGCATGAGTTGTTCGTGGAGAACTTGAACTGGCTGACCTCGGCTGAGTTTGCCGACGGGATAGCGATCGGGCAGATCACTCCCGGACCGATATTTATTACAGCGACCTTCATTGGGTATAAAGTGGCAGGTATCACGGGGGCGTTGCTGGCAACGTTGGCGATGTTCACTCCGCCGGCTGTATTAACCGTCTTATTATCCCGTTTTGTAAAGATTCTGAATCAGTCATCCGTTGTAAAAGCAGCCATGAAAGGGATACGGGCAGCTGTTATCGGAATGATCTTTGCTTCAGCCGTTACGATCGGACAGACGATTACGCTGTCGGTTGTTTCGGTTATTATCTTCCTGGTTACATTTTTTATTTCACTAAAATACACAATCAGTCCGGTTTACCTGATCATCGGAGCAGGCGTGGCGGGCTTTATCTTATTCTAATTCTATGAATACAATACAAGGTATACAAATGATTGGAACCCAGCGATCCGGATCCAATCTGTTGCGTGTCATGCTGGACGGAATCCGGGAGATCGCTGCTCCCCATCCTCCGCATATTCTTCAGCGTTTCTTACCGTTGCTTCCCAAATATGGCGATTTGATGGATCAGTCTAATTTTTATCGGTTGGTACAGGATGTGTGCGAGTTAGTCACAGTGAATCCGGTTCCCTGGGAAGGTATTACTATTCGTGCAGATGAAGTGGTAGCAGCCTGCAGGCAACAAACGTTGTATGAGTTGTTCCGGGTGATTTATGAATCGGCGGCCCGTCAGACCGGAGCTTCTTTCTGGCTATGTAAAAGCATGAAAAATATGCTGTATGCAGAAGGCATTGAATCTACCGGGATTTCTCCTTATTATATCTATCTATACCGGGACGGTCGTGATGTCGCCCTTTCGTTTAAAAAGGCTATTGTCGGAGAGAAACATATTTATGCACTGGCTGAAAATTGGAAAAAGGATCAGGAAGCAGCTCTCCGTTTGAAAGACAGGACGGCGGCCGATCATTTCTTTATGCTGAATTACGAAACACTTATTGCCAGTCCGGAAAAAGTGATGCGGCAGCTTTGCGATTTCCTGCATCTTCCTTATTCTGATAGGGTGATGGATTATTATAAGAGCCGCGAGTCTGAAAATACAGCGGTTGCAGGCAAAATGTGGGCAAATGTAACCAAACCGATCCTGAAAGACAATACAAAAAAGTTTCTGCGTGAATTATCTCCCGAAGATATTGCTATCTTTGAATCCGTAGCCGGAGATCTATTGCAGCAACTGGGGTATTCCTTATGTACTCCCCTTGATCTGTTAAAAGGCAGTTTCTCTGACGAGGAAATAGTGTTTTTTAATGAGGAAAACATACGTTTGAAGAATGTCTTTATCCAGCAGGCTGATCCCGCCGACCTGGCGAAAAGACGTCCGCAGGATGAATTGATCAATCGTATAAAGCAATATTAAAGATAAATACTAGTACACATGAAACAATTGCTATTTACACTTTTTTGCCTGTTTACCTATAGTAGTTTGCAGGCACAGGCTGTACCCACAGACGAACTTTATGGGGTGGGTACATGGAATGCCGATTCATTGGGAAACCATCGGGTAGTTGTCGCTGTAGATAAACCGGCCGATGCCGTATTGGCAACGATCGACTGGCGTCGCCGCGATCTGAACCCGGAAGCAAAGAATCTGATCGTTGTGGATGCTGCAACCGGTGAACGTATTACGAATGTATGCCGCTTTACTATTGACCGGGAGCGAGGAGAGGTGGCTTTCCAGCCGCAGACTGTTCCGGGAGAATATTATATTTATTATCTGAAGAATGTAATGAGCGGCAGCCCTTATTATCCTACCGTCAATTACCCGGCTTTCGAGAATACGGCTTCGGCTGACTGGGTAAAGAAAAATAAACTGTCCGGGAAGAAAGCACCTGCCCTTCCGGCGGCTAAAGTCGTACAGTTCCAGGCAATCAATGAGCTGAACAGCTTCTATCCGATGGAAGTGATCGCTACATCGAACGAGACTGCCCGATTATTAAAAGAACGTCCCGGGGAGAAATATATTCTCTTTACGGAAGACCGCAAATTCCCCATCCGTATGACAACGGATATTCCTTATAAATGGATTGCCGACAACCGTCATGATTTCTTTAACGGGCAGGCGGATAAGGGAGAGTATTATGTCTTTCAGTTAGGTGTCTGGGCGGCACGTTCGAATGTAGAGAATCTGCATGTCGATTTCTCTGCCCTTACGAATAAAGCGACCGGCGAGCAAATACCGGCCTCCTCATTTACCTGTTTCAATACGGAAGGGACAGATGTGACCGGTACCGTTTTTGAAAAGAATTGCTCTGTGGATAAGGGTAAAGTGCAGGCATTATGGGTTGGAACCCAGTTGCCGGAGCATCTTTCTGCAGGCACTTATCTGGGAACAGTGACTGTCTCTGCCGCCAATGCCGAAAGCAAAGCCGTACAAGTCTCTCTGAATGTTTCGGAAAATGTAATTGCCAATCATGGAGATAATGAACCTTGGCGTCATTCCCGTCTGCGTTGGCTGAACTCGCAGATCGGTTTTGATGATGAGGTGATTGCCCCTTATACGGCGTTGGTGATGAAGGATAAAACGATCAGCTGCCTGGGACGCGAGGTTAAACTCTCTGACTTAGGTTTGCCGGAACATATTACCAGTTATTTCAAAGAGACTATGACGGGCATCGGTACGAATGGCCGTAGTGTATTGGCTGCTCCTATGGAACTGGCTGCCGATGGCGGTGCATGGGAAAACCTGAACTTCGAAATCACCAAACATAAACAAGGTGCAATCGCCTGGAAAGCCCTTAATCAGAACAGCCGTTTCCTGATGGACCTGGAAGGAGAGATGGAATCGGATGGAAACATAGCATATAAAGTGACGTTGGTCGCCCGTGAAGATGCTTCTGTGGAAGATGTTGTGTTGCGGACACATTTAGCATCCGGTGTCGGACGTTATATGATGGGTCTGGGAGAGAAAGGCGGTTATTGTCCGAATGATCTTCGCTGGAAATGGGATGTAGAGAAAAACCAGGATGCTGTTTGGGTAGGTGATGTCAATGCCGGTATCCAGATCCGCCTGTATGATAATAAATATGAACGTCCGCTGAATACTAATTTCTATCATCAAAAACCGTTGCACATGCCGGTATCCTGGTGTAATGCCGGAAATGGAGGTATCGATATTCATAATGCTGCCGATGGAACACGTATTAATGCTTATTCCGGTAAGCGCAGCGTGAAAAAAGGAGATCGGTTGTATTATTATTTCAACCTGGCGTTGACTCCGTTCCGTCCGATCGATACGGATAAACAATGGCGCGAACGCTATCATCATAACTATGAGTTCCTGGATGGCATACAAAAGCGAGGTGCCAATGTCATCAATATTCATCATGCGAACGCTATCAATCCGTTCATCAACTATCCGTTCCTGCGTACCAAAGAGATGAAAGCGTACATCGACGGTGCTCACGCCCGTGATATGAAGGTGAAAATTTACAATACCGTTCGTGAGTTGTCCAACAGCTGTGTGGAAATGTTTGCTTTGCGTAGTCTGGGGAATGAGATATTTTCGGAAGGTCCCGGCGGCGGCTTCTCCTGGTTACAGGAACATTTGGACCAGAATTATATCGGCGCCTGGTTTGTACCCGGACTGAAAGATGCGGCGATTGTGAACAGTGGCGTTTCCCGCTGGCATAATTATTATCTGGAGGGTCTCGACTGGCTGATGAAGAACGTCGGTATCGACGGGCTGTATATCGATGACCTGGCTTTCGACCGGATGACGATGAAGCGTATCCGCAAAGTGATGAACCGTACGAATCCGGGTGCTATGATTGACCTGCATTCTGCCAATCAGTATAATCCGAAAGACGGTTTTGCCAATAGTGCCAATTTGTATCTGGAACATTTCCCCTACCTCGACCGTCTGTGGTTCGGTGAATACTTCAATTATGATTTCCCGCCGGAGTTTTGGCTGGTTGAAGTTTCCGGTATTCCTTATGGTTTGATGGGCGAGATGCTGGAAGGAGGCGGTAATCCGTGGCGCGGCATGCTGTATGGCATGACAGGACGTAGTCCTCGTGTGGATAACGGACCGCTGTGGAAACTGTGGGATTCTTTCGGTATGCAGAATAGTGAAATGATCGGTTACTGGGTGAAAGACAATCCGGTGAAGACGGGCAGCGAAAAGACGTTGGCGACCGTTTACAGTCACATGGGTGATAAAGCACTGATCTCGTTGGCTACCTGGGAAGATGCGGATGCCAAAGTGAAACTTTCCATCGACTGGGCTAAACTAGGCCTTGATCCTTCGAAAGTGACATTGCATGCCCCGGCTATCGAGAATTTCCAACAGGAAGTAACCTGGAAACCGGGTGATGAGATTGTTGTACCGAAAGGGAAGGGCTTGTTAATTATTGCAAAATAGTAGGATGTAAAATGAGGTATTAGAAGAAAATACAGAGCATTCGTTTTATCTTCTCATCTTTGCTGTATTCATGATTAACGTATTGTGAGATACGCTTGTAGGCATTCATTATGTGGATGCCTACTGTTTTTTCTGATATGTCGAGAAGGACTGCAATCTCTCTTTGTTTTAGTTTTTCAGAAAAATGAAGACGAAATACCTCTTTACATTTATCCGGGAGTGAATCGATGGCTTTTTGCACAAGGGCCTGGAACTCATTGTTTAGAAACTGGAGTTCCGGATTATCGTTGTCATGGAAAAATTCGACTGTGTACAAATCGATCGGTTCCTTGTTTTGTAATCCTTGTTTTCTCAAATATTGTAAAGCTTGGTTTTTAACAGCAACATAGAGATATTTATCCAAGTCATCAATCTTTGGTAACATATTTCTTTTTTGCCAAAGGATAAAGAATATATCTGATACCACTTCTTCGGATAACTCTTTTGATCTGATGAAATATAAGGCAACTCTAAATAGTTTGAGATAATAAATATCCCAAATTTGATGGAAGGCTTTTTCATCCCCTTCTGCAATTTTCGCCAATAATATCTCATAGCTTCGTTCCATAGCTTATAATATTATTTATTCAATCTATCCAGTTTGTTTGACCTCTGTATGAAGCATCCCGCTTGGTATCAAATGTGGGGAGTAAAGGTATGAAATATTTATTATCGTAGAAAAATAAAAAAAAATGCATCATTCATTTAAGGATTTTGCAATCGAATATCATCCTATTAGAAAGAAACTCTGAAATAATATGGAGAACGAACTAGATAAAATGGCTTGGTTGAAGTATATGCGGTTCAAATCTGAGGAGACAGATTCGGAAGCTGTTTACAGGAGATTGTGGACACGTATACAAGAAAATACATCTTCGGATCTTCCCCGGGCAAAAAGCAGGAAGGTTTTTCTAATATACAGAATAGCGGCTGTTATGCTATTGCTTTTGGGTATAAGTGGACTTTATTTTCTTTCACAGGATTTTCCACATGAAGAATTGATCGTTCTCGAATCTGGTTCTATGAGTATCCGAACAATAGAGCTTTCAGATGGGACTATTGTAAAGATGGGTGCCAACAGTAAATTTAGTTATCCGAAAGAATTTAAGAAGAATGTACGTAGAGTAGAAGTGGACGGACAATGTTTCTTCCAGGTGAAAAAAGATACCGAAAGACCTTTTGTCGTAAGTATGGAGAATATAGATGTTACCGTTCTCGGTACTCAATTTGAAGTTTTTAGTTATGGTTCGGAAGAGAAGACAGAAGTGACTCTTTTGAGTGGGAAAGTTCAAATAAACGCTTTTTCTGATTGGCTGGCAGAAAAGCAAACCGTTGTTTTACATCCTGATCAGAAAATGGTCTTTAATAAAAAAGACGGTAGTATCGATGTTGAAGAAATAGATGCCGGTAAATATTTATCATGGCAGAAATCAGGTATATTAAGCTTTGAGAATGAATCTTTAGCTGTGATTATTCCTCGTCTTGAACAATGGTTCGGTTGTAAGATTGTTTATCCTGAAACAGGTTCGGATAACTTAAGAGTTACTGTTAAAATTAAAACGGAAACATTGGAAGAAACTTTGAATATTATTAGTTTAACTACAAAATATAAATATGTATATACGGATGGTATATATAAGTTCTATTAGTTATTAACCTTTTAAATCTATTGAAATATGCAAGCAGAAAAATCACCGTAAAAAGTTGGGAAGTATCAATTACTCCCCAACTTCAGTATCAGAGATTTTAAATTCGACAGAAAAGGAGTGGTGTCCGGTCTTTCTGTCTGGTATTCATTCTAATACAAAACAAAGTTATGCATAATAATATTATTAAGCAATGGAGGTTATTACCCTTTTCATTAAAAAAAATAATTCGCATAGCGGAAATGGGTTTTCTATTTTCGTTACTATTTTCTTTCAATTTATTAGCAGCGATAGATCTTCAAAGTAATAAGGTTTCAATAAAAAAAAGTAATTGTACCATTATAGAAATATTGAAAGAGTTGGAGCAAAGCAGTTCTTTTCTGTTTTGTTATAATGATAAAGAAGTCGATGTTAACCAAAGGACGAGTATAAATGTTAATAACGCATCATTAGAGGATGTTTTGGACTTGATCCTGAAAAAGAACAACTATAGCTACCGGATTATAAATAATCAAATACTGATTGAAGTTGATAGAAAAACAGCAGGTAAGATTGCTCAACAAAAGAAAGAAGTATCAGGTTTGGTATTGGATTCGGAAGGGGAACCGATTGCCGGTGCTAATATTGTAGTTAAAGGAACAAACAACGGAACAATTACCGATATAGATGGCAAATTTGCTCTTGAGGTTCCTGAGAATGCAGTATTGCAAGTTTCTTTTATTGGCTTTCTTGCACAAGAAGTAACAGTTAAAGGTACAAATGTTACGATTTCTTTGCGTGAGGATACGCAGAAGTTGGAAGAAGTTGTTGTTGTAGGTTATGGAACTCAGAAGAAAGTAACCTTGACAGGGGCTGTTGCTGCTATTTCCGGGGATGAGATCTTGACAACAAAAAATGAGAACGTAGAAAATATGTTGTCAGGAAAAATTCCGGGAGTACGGGTTGTTCAGAAGTCAGGTGAACCGGGTTCTTATAACAACAGCTTTGAGATACGTGGTATGGGAAATCCTTTAATCATTGTAGACGGTGTTCCACGGGAAAACATGAATCGGCTCGATCCAAATGAGATTGAAAATATATCGATCTTGAAAGATGCTTCAGCTGCTATTTATGGTGTACGTGCTGCTAATGGGGTGGTACTGATCACAACAAAAAAAGGTGCGGGAACTAAATTACAGCTTGATTATAACGGTTCTGTCGGATGGCAACGGGCTTCCGGGCTTCCGGAAACCGGAAATGCGATAGAATATATGACTTTGATGAATGAGAATGCTATAAATAATGGTAGAGATCCAATGTATTCTCAGGATGATATAGATGCTTATAGAACAGGAAAAAAGCAAAGTACAGATTGGACATCAAGCGCCATTAATGAAACAGCTCCTCAGACACAACATAGTTTTAGTGCCACAGGAAGTACAGAAAAGGTAAATTACTTTTTGAATTTCGGTTATCTTAATCAAGAAGGATTTTGGAAAAGTGGAGACTTGAATTATGAACGTTTTAATATACGTTCAAATATTAGTGCGCAGATTTCTAAAAGATTGAAGGCAGAAATGCTTATTGGTGCAATGAAAGATACCAAAAACTCACCATATCATGATGCATGGATTGTCTATAAATCTATTTGGACTCAAGTTCCGACTTGGCCTTTATATGCTAATGATAATCCTAATTATTTATATAATGCGGCAGATGCAGACCATCCGATAGCAATTACAGATTCTGATATTAGTGGTTATAAGAAAAACAATAGTAAATCATTTCAAGGTACATTTAATCTTGAATATGATGTTCCTTATATAGATGGATTAAAGGCAAAAGCATCATATAGTTATGATTATTTGATGTGGGAATCTAAAGAATTTGCCAAGGAATATACTTTATATACTTATGACGCAGAGACAAATGTTTATAGTGGAAGTAAAGCACAGTCGCCATCTGATATACGACGTTCATTCAGAGAAAATGAATCATCTTTGTTACAACTTCAATTGAATTATGTGCGTACTTTTAATGAGAAACATAATATTAATGTTTTGGCATTATATGAAGAAAGTACATCTCGTATGGATAATTTTTATGCTAAACGTCAGCTTAGCATGGATGCTGTGGATCAGTTGTTTGCTGGTAATTCGTTGAATCAGGAAGGTTCAATGGATGGTAGTGGATATAGGCCGAATACTAAATTGGCAGATCAGAATGGTATTTGGAAAATTGTTAATAAAGGATTTGTGGGAAGATTCAATTATGATTATTCTTCTAAATATATTGCTGAGTTTAGTTTTAGATATGATGGTTCATCTAAATTTGCATCAGGTCATCAATGGGGATTCTTTCCTGCGGGTTCTATAGGATGGCGTGTTTCGGAAGAATCTTTTATGAAGGACTCTCCTGCTCTCTCTTTCATCAATAACTTAAAACTGAGAGCTTCTTATGGTAAAATGGGAGATGATAATTCTTCTACTTATCAGTTTTTATCGGGATACGATTATCCGAGTGGTGGTTATGTAATGGGGAATAGTTATGTGAATGGTTTAGGGATGCGTGGTATGGCGAATCCTTATATTACATGGTATACTTCTAAAATGTTGAATGTCGGTTTAGATGCGGATTTATGGTCAGGGCTTTTAGGATTTCAGTTTGATATTTTTTCACGTGACAGAGATGGTTTGCTGGCAACTAGAAATTTGAGTTTACCGGGAACTGTTGGTGCAGGATTGCCACAGGAGAATTTGGAAGGTGATTTGACTAAAGGTTTTGAATTGGCTTTAACGCATAGAAACCAAATAAGAGATTTTAATTATTATTTTTCTGGAAATATTTCATTTACTCGTACCCACTGGACATATAAAGAAATCTCTCAGAGAGGAAACTCTTATAGAAACTGGAGAGATAACTATACGGACAGGTATAATGATTTGTGGTGGGGTTTAGGATATGTAGGTCAGTTTAATTCTTATGACCAGGCACATAATAGTCCTATTCAGGATTCAAAAGGTAATTCTATTTTGCGTCCGGGTGATTATGCTTATGAAGACTGGAATGGAGATGGTGTTATTGATGATAATGATATACATCCTATTGCTACTACAGGTTATCCAAAAATAAATTTTGGTTTTACTTTGGGAGCTGAGTGGAAAGGTTTTGATCTTAATCTGGTGTTTCAGGGAGCAGCAAAAAGTAATGTGAAGTATCCGGAACAATTGGAAGGTCCTCTTATGTGGGATAGGAATGGTTTGAGTATGTTTATGGATAGATGGCATTTAGCAGATCCTAATGATCCTGACAGTGAATGGATTCCGGGTTATTATCCTTCAACTAATCGTGGAGAAACGACGAATTATAAGGATTCGGAACGTTCTGTTCAGAGTGCAAATTATTTAAGATTGAAAAGTTTGGAGTTAGGTTACTCATTACCATCTTCTGTACTTAAATATACAGGAATCCAGCGTGCCAGGATTTATTTTAGCGGATATAATATTTTTACAATAACCGGAATGAAATATCTTGATCCTGAACATCCTAGTGATACATATGGGTATTTGTATCCATTAACAAAATCGTATAATATTGGTTTAAATATTACTTTTTAAAATCTAAGAATCATGAATTATAGAAATCTGTTTTTAGGCTGTTTGATGGCTATAACTACTTCCTGTAACAGCTTGGATGTTCCTCCTATGAACATCATACAAGATAATGAAGCATTTGAATCTGAATCAGGCGTAACTGCATATTTGGTACGTTTATATCAAGATTTACCTATTGAAGATTTTAATTGTAATCATGATGGTTTTAACCAGGCTTATAATTATCCGAATTCTGCGAATTATACGGGGGAAATGTTGAGCTGTGAGGCAGATGCGGTCCGGGATAATATAAATGGGGATAAATTTCAGGATTGGAGATATGGATCTGTCAGGAATGTAAATTATTTTCTGCAACATTTCCCGGAGTATAGTGCCTCTTTTACATCTGATCAGAGTAATAGTTGGTTGGGAGAAGCCTATTTTATTCGTGCATATTACTATTTCTCAATGGTAAAAAGATATGGTGGAGTTCCTATTATTAAAACCGTTCAGAATTATCCGGAACAGAGTATAGAAGAATTGAAAGTTTCTCGAAACTCTGAAAAGGAAGTATATGATTTTATTGCAGAAGATTTGGATGAAGCGATAAAGTTGCTTCCTGAAACTAGCCAAAGTGCAGGAAGAGTGAATAAATATGTCGCATATGCTTTAAAATCAAGAGCTATGCTGTATGCTGGATCGATTGCTCAGTATGGTAAAATACAACTGGATGGCTTGTTGGGTATCCCTGCTGCTGATGCGGAGTCTTATTATCAGAAAAGCTATGAGGCTTCGAAGGCATTGGAAAATAAATATTCTTTATACAATAAATACTCAGATAAGTGCGAAAATTACTGGAGGTTATTTTTGGATGAGGAGAGTCCTGAAAATATATTTGTAAAATATTACAAATATCCTGAAAAGACACACAATTTTGATTGTGCAACTATTCCTTATCAGATGCGTGGTGCGGATGGTTATTCAAGTAGGTTTAATCCGACTTTGGATTTTGTTATGCAATTTGATGATGTGAATGGAAATCCTTTTGATTTGAATATTGGTACAGATGAGAATCCGGTTAGATATGAAAAACGTTTTGATTTGTTTAAAGATATAGAACCTCGTTTACGGGCTACTGTAATCTTTCCTGGAGACGTTTTTAAGAATGAAGAGATCGACGTGCAAAGAGGTATATACACTTCTTATCCTAATGGAGAATTGTTGACTTCCGCTGATTTTACTGCTTTGTATAATGGAAAAAGTATTATTGGAAAAAGTGGTATGGGACATAATGAAACGACAGTTACCGGTTTCCTTATTCGTAAATATGAAAATCCTGATATGGACAAATCATCTGTTTTAAATGGACGCTCTGAACAAGACTGGATTGATATTCGGTATGCAGAGATATTGCTCAATCGGGCTGAGGCAGGATTTCAATTAGGTCATGTTGAGGATGCCTTAGCATGTATCAACCAGATTCGTGAAAGAGCCGGAGCTAAGGCTTATGCACCAGGAGCATTGTCTGCTGAACTGATTCAAAAAGAAAGGAGAATGGAATTGGCTTTTGAGAATCATACGTTTTGGGATTTACGTCGTTGGAGAGTAATAGATTCTGAAATTAATAACCGCCAGTTTATGGCGTTATATCCTTACTATATCTATGATGAAGATAAATATATTTTTAAAAAGGGATATGCAGGTTCTAAATTTACTTATGATGTGAAGTGTATCTATGCAAAGATACCTACTGGGGAAATTGCAAAAAATACGAAGTTAGAACAGAATCCTGGATATTAATAAAAAATACAGATATGAAAAAGATAAATATTTTGTTGCTGCTTGTAATAGCAACATTGACAATGTCGTGCGAGAAACTGGATAATTATGATGAACCGGGAGAAAGACTTTCCGGGTCTCTGATAGATCAGATAACAGGTGAGGCTTTGGTTACAGAGCAGCCTAACGGTTTCAGAATAAAAATGTCTGAAATAAGTTGGAGTGATAATCCTGAACCTGAATATTTTTGGGGGAAGGCTGACGGAACTTTCAATAATACTAAGATATTTGCAGGAACTTATGAGATAACTCCGGTAGAAGGTGCTTTTTTTCCGGTGGAATCTCAGACACATGAAATTAAAGGTTCTGTAAATGTTGAATTTAAAGTTATTCCTTATTTGTCGGTGTCTATAACAGATGCAAAGCGGATTAATGATGAGACTATGGAGGTTACTTATACAATTGCCAGAAAACAGGTTGGGGATAAAATTCTTGATTCCCGAGTGTTTATATCTACAAATCCTAATGTAGGAACAAATATATTAAGTAATGATTTGAGCCCGCTGAAAGATCTTAAGGACATACCGGATGAGGATATCTTACAAACGACTTTCAAAGAAACAATTAAAGGGTTGGTAAAAGGGGAAACTTATTACCTTCGTGTAGGAGCCCGAACTGATAATGCCGACAAACGGTATAATTTTACGAAAATAATCAAAGTCGATTAAAACGAATTTGCAGATCAATGTAATTATAGAGGTTGTTGTTCAATTTTTAATCATTAGCAACAACCTCTTTTTTAAGAGTAGAAGAATATGAGAATTAAAAGTCTATTTTTTTGTTTGGTTTTACTACTTACTGTTCCAGTAATAAATGCACAGAAGCCAGAGGTATATAAAGATGAAAATGCTTCTTTGCATGAGCGAGTAACCGATTTGTTATCGATATTAACTGTCGAAGAAAAGATAAGTTTATTACGGGCTACCTCTCCCGGTATTCCACGCTTGGAAATTGATAAATATTATCATGGAAACGAGGCTCTTCATGGAGTAGTTCGACCGGGGCCGTTTACCGTATTTCCGCAGGCTATCGCTTTAGCTGCCATGTGGAATCCGGAATTACATTATCAGATAGCTACGACTATTTCAGACGAAGCCCGCGCTCGTTGGAACGAATTGTGCTTAGGGAAAAAACAGTTGGGGCAGTTCAGTGATTTGTTGACTTTCTGGTCACCGACAGTTAATATGGCTCGTGATCCCCGCTGGGGAAGGACTCCCGAAACATATGGAGAGGATCCGTTTCTTTCAGGTATATTAGGTACCCAATTTGTAAAGGGACTACAAGGAGATGATCCCCGTTACCTGAAGGTTGTTTCTACACCGAAACATTTTGCAGCCAATAATGAAGAACATAATCGTTTTGAATGTAATGCCCGTATTTCGGAAAGGTTATTAAGGGAATATTATCTGCCGGCATTTGAAGCTTGTGTAAAAGACGGTAAATCGGAATCTATTATGACGGCCTATAATGCGGTCAATGACATCCCTTGTACGTTGAATACCTGGCTGATACAAAAGGTATTGCGGCAGGATTGGAACTTCGACGGATATGTGGTATCTGATTGTGGAGGACCTGGGCTACTGGTCAGTGGGCATAAATATGTCAAAACCAAAGAAGCGGCAGCTACGTTGGCAATTAAAGCCGGACTTGATTTGGAATGTGGCGATGATGTTTATATGGAACCTTTATTGAATGCTTACCGGTTAGGAATGGTCTCCGATGCCGATATCGACTCAGCAGCCTATCATGTTTTGAGGGCGCGTATGCGACTTGGATTGTTTGATGATCCGGAACATAATCCGTATAACCGGATTTCTCCTTCGGTTGTCGGGTCTCCGGCACATAAGGAACTGGCTCTGGAAGCGGCACGTCAAAGTATTGTCTTGCTAAAGAACGAAAAAAACATGTTGCCGCTTGATGTGAATAAAATCAAATCGATCGCTGTGGTCGGTATCAATGCCGGAACATGCGAATTTGGAGATTATAGCGGAGTCCCTGTCGGAAATGCCGTATCTGTTCTGGACGGAATAAAGAATATGGCGGGAGATAAAGTCAAGATCATGTATGCTCCCTGGATTTCTTCTGCCGACGGTTATGAGTTGATTTCCAAGTCATACTTCCCGGATGGTTTGAAAGCTGAATATTTCTCGGATAAGGATTTAGAGGGTGCCGCTAAAATTAGAACAGATGAATGGATCAATTTTGAACCAGCTAATCAGGCTCCCGATCCATTCCTGCCCTCTTCCCCTTTGTCTATACGTTGGACGGGAAAACTGAAACCGGCTGTCAGTGGAATTTATACGCTTGGATTTATGTCGGATGATGGTTGCCGTTTATCCATTGATGGAAAGCAACTTATCGATGCCTGGGAAACTCATGCTGCTAAAACAACCTCTGTTGAGGTCTCTTTGGAAGCTGGGCGTGAATATTCTATTTGTGCGGAATATTTTGATAATGGAGGCGATAAGGTTGCTAAGTTATATTGGAAAGTCCCGGAAGCTGGGCAGAAAGATCGTCTTTCATTATATGGAGAGGCTGAAAGTGTTGTAAAAAGTTGTGAGTTGACAATTGCCGTACTCGGGATTAATAAAAGTATAGAACGTGAAGGACAGGACCGGAGTGATATTACTTTGCCTAAAGATCAGGAAGAGTTTATACGTGAAATTTATAAGATAAATCCAAATACCATAGTTGTTTTGGTTGCAGGAAGTTCACTGGCTATCGACTGGATTAATGAAAATATACCAGCCATTGTGAATGCCTGGTATCCGGGAGAACAAGGGGGAACTGCTGTTGCTGAAGTATTATTCGGGAATTATAATCCGGCAGGCCGATTACCTTTGACTTATTACAACAGTGTAAAGGAACTTCCTCCTTTCGATGATTATGATATAACCAAAGGGCGTACCTATCAATATTTTACCGGTAAACCATTATACCCGTTCGGTTATGGCTTAAGTTATACTTCCTTTGCCTATAAAAATATCCGGATAGCAGACAGCGGAGATAGACTGAGCCTGAATTTTACTGTAAAGAATACGGGGAAAAGAGATGGATATGAGGTTGCCCAACTTTACGTAAAATTTCCGGAATTGGATATTGTAACCCCGCTTAAACAACTGAAAGGGTTTAAGAAAGTATTTATCGGTAAAGGGAAAGATCAGCAGATCGGCATAGATATTGAGAAAGATGAACTGAGAATATGGGATGAAAAGCAAAATAAATTTGTTACACCTAAAGGTAATTATACCTTTATGATCGGAGCTTCATCTGAAGATATTCGTTTGAAGATTAATTGGTTGAATAAATGATAATCAGATTGTTATGAAACAGTTGTGTTTATTGATCATTTCTATTATAATATCGTCTGATTTATGTTTTTCGAAACAGTCGGATATGCAACCTTTAACTATTGTCGATATGCGTTATTTACTTGCTGCGGATTTGAATGATCCGCAGCAGGTTAAAACTGTATGGGATCATTTGCATACAATGGCGACTTTGCAGGGGATTGTGAATAGGGATGTTCCTTGTTTATATATAAAATATATACAGGAAGGTGGAAATTCTATTGACGATTATTGGTGGAATAAATACCGGCAACCCGGGGAATGGCTGGCAGAACGTGATACAACGGAGTTGTCATGTGTGACGGATGCTATTCGGTATTATAGAGATAAAATCAATGGAGTTGTCGTATATGATTCGAATGTTCCTGCAACAAGTAATGTGGCTTCTGCTGTTGCAGGTATTGAAAATCTGATAGCTATACGTTATGATACTGACTCGGAAAGTCTGTATGCCCGGGTCGTATCGGGTGGTTTGAAATTGCCGGTGAAAATCTGGTTGGTAAATAAAGACGGAACTTCGCTCTTTACCGGAAAAGGAAACATTCCGGAAACAAATATCTTATCGACCGGTTCTGTCAAAAATGATCCTTATCGTTGGTTTATCGAGAAATATATGAAAACCGGAAAATGTAATACGGAGTATGCAGCATATTATATCGACCAATATTGGAGACAGAAGCCGAATGCGGCAGTTCCCAATCATCATACGCTGACCAATCATGATTTTTTTATAAGTAAAAAGGCTTTTTTCTTTGACCTGTCTCCGTGGGGTGACGAACCGGCAACAGATGATATAAGTCAGCAGCCAGGTACGGATTTGCAAACATTGCAACAAATGTTGCGGTTGGCCTATGATCAAAATAAAGGCGAGAAAATGTGTTATATTGGTGGTTTCCCTTCCTGGGCATTCAAATATACCAAACATGCAGATGGTAGTCATGATGATGTTCCTACAGAATGGGAATTTTCTCGGATTATCAGTGCTTATAATGCTTTTAAAGATGCGGATGCTATCGGATATGGAGCATTGGCAAATGCTTCTTTTTGGCAGCATTTTCCTTTAAAAAAGGAATATAAGCAAGATTGGGTAACCCGGAAGGAGTTAAAAGAACGGGGATATTTGAATAAAGAGGGAAAGCCTGATTTGAAGAAACGGAAATATATAATTTTCTATGTAGGTGATTACGATGCTTCTTCGTGGATCACCCAACGCACACCTTCGATTTGGGATGATTCGAACCGGGGAAAGCTCCCGCTCATGTGGTGCATAAGCCCTGTTCTGGCAGAGCGGGTTCCAATGGTTATGCATAACTTTCGCGAGACTGCCAGCCCGAATGATTATTTTGCTGCTGCCGATAACGGAGCAGGATATCTGATGCCGGGTATGCTTCAGGAGCCTCGTCCTTTATCGGGATTACCGTCCGGTTTGGATGCATGGGCAAAGCATTGTCAGAAGTATTATCGGCAATGGGGCTTAAGTATCACCGGGTTTATTATTGATGGAGAGGCACCCGGACTGGATGTAAATGGGTTGGATTGTTATGCTACTTTTAGTCCGAATGGTATTGTTCCGCAAAAAACGTCGCAGGTATTACTTCATAAAGGGATGCCTGTATTGCAGGCCGGCTATGATGTTAATGATACTGACCCACGTAAGGCTGCTGCTATGATAGTGGAATGTGTTGCCAAATCTGAAAAGCCTTTTCATTGGTTTAGAAATATTTTGAAGACACCAACCTGGTATGTGGAGGTAATGAAGGAAGTCCATCGACTAAATCCGGATATAGAATTGCTTGATGCTCCCACTTTCTTTGAATTATATCGGATGTATCTGGAACAGAAGAGGCCGTAAAGAGAACATCTTCTTTCATCCGTAGTTGGGGGAGAGTCTAAAAAATTATGAATATCCGCATGTTTATTTGAATATCGGACCAGAAAGTTTTATTTGTTTCATGCCGATGAAATAAAACTTTCTCTTAGGTGAACAAAAGTTTCTATGGGATAAAACTTTTATTAACTTTGGTCGAAAATCCGAATCAATAGTATATCGGATCGATTGTTTTTAGCGATATTGCGGATATTCATATGAAAAACTGAATTACCATGAAAAAGATTCTCCTTCTTCTTTGTACTGTTGCGACGATGGGACCTTTATGTGCGCAGCAGGCTACCGTTACAGAAACGGTACAAACAGTTAAAACCTATCCTTTCTCTGATCCTGATCCGGTGGCGGATCCCTCCGATCTGTTCTATCCTTATTTCCGTTTTGATGGTTTTTCTGCTAAAGGAACCGACCGGCAATGGAAAGTAGTCTCTCTTGAAAATGATTATATCAAACTGACCCTCTTCCCCGAGATAGGTGGAAAGATATGGGGAGCCGTAGATAAAACGACCGGTAAGGAGTTTATCTACAACAACCATGTCGTGAAATTCCGTGATATTGCGATGCGTGGTCCCTGGACATCGGGCGGTATCGAGTTCAACTTCGGTATCATTGGTCATGCACCGACTTCCAGTACGCCGGTCGACTATGTGACCCGGCAGAAACCGGACGGAAGCGTGAGTTGTTATGTCTCTTCCTATGAACTGGTTACCCGGACACTGTGGACCGTGGAGGTGAATCTTCCGAAAGATAAGGCTTACTTTACGACGACAACGACCTGGCATAACAGTTCATCCATTGACCAGCCTTACTATCAGTGGATGAATGCCGGCTATCCGGCAGCGGGGAATGCCGAGTTCTGCTATCCCGGAACCAATTATATCGGACATGGTGGTGAACTCCATTCTTTCCCTTTGGATGAACAGGGCCGCGACATCTCCTGTTATGAAAAGAACGACTTCGGTAATTCCAAATCTTATCATATCGTAGGGAAGTATAACGATTTCTACGGTGCTTACTGGCATGACAACGATTTTGGCTCCATCCATCATGCCGATTATGACGAGAAACTGGGTATGAAGATTTTCCTTTGGGGTCTTTCCCGGGAGGGAGGTATCTGGGAAGATTTGCTGACGGATACGGACGGCCAGTATATCGAACTGCAATCGGGTCGCATGTATAACCAGCCGGCTTCCAATAGTAGCTTAACTCCTTATAAACATA
Organism: Parabacteroides timonensis; assembly: GCF_900128505.1. Lineage (NCBI taxonomy): Bacteria > Pseudomonadati > Bacteroidota > Bacteroidia > Bacteroidales > Tannerellaceae > Parabacteroides > Parabacteroides timonensis. The sequence continues at coordinate 3,909,538 of NZ_LT669941.1, read as the reverse complement.
CGGCATTCGGTCCGCAGGCGACCGACAGGTGGACTGAGTACTGGTTCCCGGTAAAAGGAATCAAAGGAGTCTCAAAGGCGAGCCGTATCGGAGCGCTTAACGTGTTGAGGGAAGATGGCTTTCTGAAGTTATATTTCTCTCCTTTGCAGAAATTATCTACAACCATAAAACTCTATGAAGGAGAAAAGGAAATGAACTCCATCCCGTTGAACTGCGGTGTACTGGAAACCTGGAAAGATTCTATCCCATTGAATAAGGCTGTTGCCGCCGGTCGGCTGAAAGTCGTGGTAGGCGAGGACTTGCTGGTGTATTCAGAGGTACCTTCGGATAACATCACCAGTCGCCCGAAACAACTGCCTGCCGATTTTGACTGGAACTCGGTATATGGTCTTTATACGCAGGGAGAGCAATGGATGAATCAGAAAGTACTCGACAAGGCAGAAAAGTTTTTACTGGCTTCCCTCGAAAAAGATCCTTATTTCGTGCCTGCACTGACTGATCTTGCTTCCCTCTATTATCGTCAGGGACGTTATGACGAAGCGCTTGCCCGTTGTAAAACAGCGTTAAGCATTAATACGTACGATGGAGATGTCAACTATCTGTATGGATTATGCAACATGGCATTGGGAAATCATACGGATGCTAAAGACGGCTTTTCTGTAGCTTCTTATTCTCCGGGAGTCCGTAGTGCAGCCTATGAGAAATTAGCTGAAATGTTCCTGCTCGATAAGAACTGGGCAAAGGCTGAACATTATGCCTTGAGAAGTAAAGAGTTCAATCAAATGAATCTGAGTGCTGACCATGTTTTAATGGTGGTTTATCGTAAGACGAATCAGCCGGAGAAAGCCAAAGCGCTTATCGACCCGTTGCTGGAAGACCTTCCGCTGTATCATGCGGCACGTTTTGAACAGCTCTACCAGGGTGAAGGCTCCGGTCATCCTATCGATGATCTTCAGTCGTTGATTCGCAACGAGCTGCCTTTTGAAACCTATATGGAACTGGCTGAATGGTATGAATCGGTCGGTTGCACAGAAGAAGCATTGTCTCTCCTGTCGTGCGCAGGTAACTATCCGATTGCTCTTTACAAACAGGCGTATTTATTACATCAGGCTGGCAACGACGATGAAAGCCGCGGAATGTTGCAACGCGCCGGAGCTCTCTCTCCGGCAATGGTATTTCCTTTCCGTCCTTCTTCTTTGAAAGCGTTGGAATGGGCGAAGACGGTACAGCCGGACTGGAAGATCGATTATTATGAAGCTTTGATCCGGTGGGCTAACCAGGATAAGGCAAAGGCGTTGGAACTGCTGGAGAATTGTGGTGAAGCCGACTATGCACCATTCTATTTAAGCCGTGCCTCTTTAAAAGAGGGCGAATCCCGGTTGGCTGACCTGTTGAAAGCAGAGCAGATAGAGATGTCATGGCGTACCGGATTTGCTTTGATCAACCACTATGTCGCGAATAACCAGTGGCAGAAAGCTGTTGAGACGGGAAAGAAGTATACGAAGAAATATCCGTCAAACTACTATATCGGTCTGAAATATGCGAAGGCTTTGTGTGAGACAGGCCAGTATCAACCCTGTATCTCTCTGTTGAGCCGGATGCAGGTTCTTCCGAATGAAGGTTCGTATGCCGGACGTGCTGTTTACCGTGAGGCAAATTTGTACCGGGCGATGGAACAATTGAGCCATAAGAATTATAAGCAGGTGATGAAGAGCGTGGAAGCCTCTAAAGAGTGGCCGGAGAATCTGGGTGTCGGAAAACCTTATGACGATATGATCGACAGCCGTCTGGAGGATTATCTGGAAGCAAAAGCGGCGGCAGAGCAGGGAGATAGCCGGAAAGCATCCGCTTTATTATCTGCCGTAGCCGGATATAAAACCTCCCGTTCTCATTTTGGTTCCGGTAACCTGTTAAGTGCATTGGCTCTGCGCGAGTCGGGGAAAGTACAGGAAGCAGATCGTATGGTAGCTGCCTGGAGTATGGATTTCCCTGAAAATCGTGTAGCACAATGGTGTACGGCTATTTATCGGGGAGAAAAAGAAAAGGCTGCGGGAATGCTTCAGTCACGAAATGACCAAACGGATACGACGCCCTGGGAGGCCTCTTTCCGTGATTCTAATTTTGGTCTGATCGTTCGTCTGTTTTCAATAGAAGGTATCAGAAGTCGATATTAAGGAACGCAGACTACGCAGACAGGCGCAGAATCTCGCAGATCATATTATTTTAATATAAAAATCTGCGAGCCTCTGCGTATTCTGCGTCATCTGCGGTCGCTAATGGTTTTTGACGCACTTTCATAAAAAGATTTACCATGAATAAATTTATTAATAGCTTGTTGGCTTTTTTGTTTGTGATGCCGGTGATAGGGCAGGCTCAGATAACTACCGGTCGTAAGGACGGACGTTTCCTGAGTTCCAGAGGTTCTGTTCAATATATGTTGAAGCAAATGAAACCGGCTTATGCCTTTGATCCGTCCTTTACACCTGCGGAGTTTAAGGAATGGCAATCCGGTCTGCGTACAGCAATGAAAGAGTTGATGCATTTTCCGGAACAGTCGGATGTACCGGCTCCGGTTTGTATCAAAACGGTTCAGCGGGATGGCTATCGGGTTGAGAAATGGGAGTCCTATCCGTTGCCGGGCAGTGTCGTTCCTTATCTTGTCTTGATTCCGGATGGTGTCGATGCCGGTCATAAAGCTCCGGCTGTGCTTTGCATACCCGGATTTGGAGGTAGCAAAGAAGGGCTGGCGGGTGAAACCGAAGGGGATTATGAGTTGACTTCACTCCCTGTCGAGCCCGTAAAGAAGGGGGCAATGGCTTTACATTATGTGAGGAGAGGATTGGTGGCTGTTGCAGTGGATAATACCTCCTGTGCCGAGCTTTCAGACAACGGCTATTTTGATTATTTGAATACATCCCGTATTTTACTGGAAATGGGATGGAGTTATCTGGGACTTACCGCTTATCAGGATTGGAATGTCCTGAACTGGATGAAAGAACAGGATTTTGTGAATAAAGAGCGGATCATCGTCAGCGGTTTCTCTTTGGGGACCGAACCGTTAATGGTATTGGGCGCTTTGGATCCGTCCATCTATGCATTTGTTTATAATGATTTCCTGTGTCGTACGCTCGAAAGGATTTTAGTTATGACGAAACCGGATCCGAAAGGGTCACGTCCTTTCCCGAATTCTATTGAGCATTTGATACCTGGCTTTCTGACGCAATTTGACTTTCCCGATCTGGTTGCGGCTTTGGCTCCCCGTCCGGTTATTTGTACGGAAGGTGGCCTCGACCGCGATTTCGACCTGATCGGTAAAGCCTATCGGATAGCAGGTAAACCGGATAACTTCACGTTCTATCATTATAAGAAGTTTGCCGATCCGAAAGACCGGAAGCAAATAGAAGAAGTTCCGGAGGGTATCGATCGGGATACCTATTTCGATCTGGTCAATGTCGATCCGAAGAATCATTATTTTAAAGAAGAATGGGTGTTACCGTGGATCGATAAGGTGCTGAAATAGATTCTTTTCTTATATTTGTACCATCTAAATTAATTATCAATTCTGAATAACATGGAAAACATCTCAAGAAGAACAGCCATTAAGACCGCGTTGGTAGGTGGTGCTGCATTAGCCGTATCCGGACTGGATGCCGCCAATCCTGCGAAAAAGAAGAAAGTAGAAACAAAGGAACCCTTGAAAGGTAATATCCGCCATTCCGTTAGTAAATGGTGCTTCGGCAGCTATCCGTTGGATGAGTTTTGCGGAATATGCAAGAATATAGGGATTGAATCGATCGAGCTACTTGATCCGAAGGACTGGCCGGTCGTACAAAAACACGGGTTGACTGTGGCTATGTGCCAGGGGGCCGGACTGGGTATCGACCGCGGGTTCAATGATCCTAAGTTGCATGATGAACTGGTAGCCAGCTACGAGCAGGTTATTCCTATGGTCGCTGAGGCGGGATTGACTAATCTGATCTGTTTCTCCGGCAAACGGAACGGACTGACAGATCTTCAGGGATGGGAAAACTGTGAGAAAGGATTGAAACGCTTGATGCCGTTGGCAGAGAAACATAATGTCGTCCTGACAATGGAGCTGCTGAATAGCGTAGGACATAAGGACTATCAGTGCGATCATACTATTTGGGGAGTGGAACTGTGCCGTCGTATCGGTTCTCCTAACTTTAAGCTTCTGTATGATATCTATCATATGCAGATTATGGAAGGCAATATCATTGAAAATATTCAGAAGTACCACGAATATTTCTCCCATATCCATACCGGAGGAAACCCCGGACGTGCAGAGATCGATGAGACACAGGAACTTTATTATCCGGCTATCATGAAGGCGATAGTGGAAACCGGCTATAAAGGATTTGTCGGTCAGGAATTTGTACCTCGCCAGGAGGACAAGATTGCTTCTCTTGAAAAATGTATTCGTATCTGTGATGTATAGCCGTATGAAGAAAGTTCGGTTTATACAGATATGTGTGTTGTTGTTTGCTTTTACTTTTGTGAGTTGTAAAAGTAAAACAGGTACGGAGCAGTCAGGAGGAGTTTTTACTCCGGGAGAACTATGGCCGGATAATCAAGGTGTGCATATTAACGCCCATGGGGGAGGGATCCTTCATGTCGGAGATACTTATTACTGGTTTGGCGAACATAAGACGGAAGGAACCGCCGGTAATAATGCCCTGGTCGGTGTTCATTGTTATTCTTCCAAAGACCTGTATAACTGGAAAGATGAAGGTGTTGCTTTATCTGTTGTGAAAGACGATCCTTCGCATAGCATTGCAGAGGGGTGTATCCTGGAACGTCCGAAAGTGATCTATAACAAGAAGAATAACAATTATGTAATGTGGTTTCACCTGGAACCGAAAGGAGCGGGGTACTCCGGTGCACTTAGCGGTATTGCTGTAAGTGATAAGGTGACAGGTCCTTATCAATTTCTTCGTGCCGTACGTCCTAATGCGGGTCATTGGCCGATCAATGTACAGGAGATTCATAAACAGGGCGTTCCTGAATCGGATAGAAGCCAGTTCACCGGTGGTAGTTTACCTGCTCATCCGGACAGTCTGAATCTGCTCGGACGTGATATGGAAGGCGGACAGATGGCGCGTGATATGAATCTTTTTGTAGATGACGATGGTAAAGCGTACCATATCTATTCTTCTGAAGAGAACAGTACTTTACATATTTCTCAGTTGACAGATGACTATACGAATTATTCCGGAACCTATGCCCGTTTCTTTCCGGGTCGTTTTATGGAAGCACCGGCTATGTTCAAACGTGACGGGAAATACTATCTGATCATGTCCGGTTGTACAGGATGGGCTCCGAATGCCGGACGCTCTGCTATGGCATCGTCTATCTGGGGACCCTGGGAAGAACTGCAAAATCCGTTTGTAGGGGCTGATGCCGATCTCTCCTTCCATTCCCAAAGTACCTATGTTTTACCGACTCCCGGTAAACCGGAACAATTCATTTATATGGGTGATCGCTGGACTCCCGACAATGCAATAGATGGTCGTTATATCTGGCTGCCTATCCGTTTCGAGGGCGATCAACCGATCATAGAATGGCATGATAAATGGAGTTACTGACCGGCTGGTCCATTGTAATAGAAATTTAACAATCCCTTTTTTATAAATTCATCGGATCATACCGATAAATTGATTTAATCTTCATTAATTTTGCAGCTTCGTTTTGGTGAGGCTGCAAAATTTGTTTTTAGGCATGGTGATCATTATAACGATATTAAAATAAACATTTGAAATGAAATCAACTTTATCGATTACCTCAAGGCAGTTAATGCTGAGAGAGCTGCACGATTATCTGATGATCGCTCTGGGCATGCTTTTTTATGCTATTGGGTGGACAGTTTTTCTTTTGCCCAACGACATTACTACCGGAGGGGTGCCGGGTATTGCTTCTATTGTGTATTGGGCTACCGGACTGAATGTCCAGTACACGTATTTTGCAATTAATGGCGGGTTATTGATCGCTTCCCTGATTGTCTTGGGTTGGAAATTCAGTGTAAAGACCATTTTTGCCGTATTGGTCATGACGACTATTCTGCCGATCATCCAGAGTGCAACAGCAGGTTTGCATTTACTGGGTAATCAACCGTTCATGGCCTGTGTTATCGGTGCTTCCTTCTGTGGTAGCGGTATCGGCATTGCATTTTCTGCTAACGGTAGTTCCGGTGGTACGGATATTATTGCTGCCATTATCAACAAATACAGGGATATTACTCTGGGACGTGTTATTCTGATGACGGATATGATCATTATTTCTTCTAGTTATTTTGTCCTGCATGATTGGGAAAAGGTGGTTTATGGTTTTGCTACATTGTATATTTCCAGCTTTGTACTCGACCAGGTTGTGAATAGCGCCCGTCAATCCGTACAATTTTTTATAATCTCCAAGAAACATGAAGAGATAGGACGTCGTATCAATAAAGATCTTCATCGGGGTGTAACGGTTATAGACGGAACCGGCTTGTATACAGGGCTCGGAGTGAAGATGATGTTCGTATTGGCAAAAAAGCGGGAGTCGACTACTATTTTCCGTTTGATCAAAGATATAGATCCGGAAGCCTTTGTTTCACAGAGTGCCGTTATCGGTGTGTATGGGGAAGGGTTCGATCATATCAAAGTAAAATAAATAAGACTTATAATCATTTTCTTTCAGGCACGGAATTCATATATTCCGTGCCTGAATAGTTTGTAGAAGAGCCTTTTCTACTTAGTTCTCCCCACTGCAATGGGGAAAAGAACCCACTATAATGGGGATAAACCCCCACTAGTATGGGTAAAATTCCCCACTTAAGAAAATAAGTGGGGAGTTTTAATGATAATTTAAGACGTACATTCTTCTTCCCGATTTAACCTATTGTAATACAAAATGAGCTATATTTGCATCCGTGAGGTTGTTAATTCTAGCAGGATTATTTCCGACCTTTTATTTTTAAAGAGGTAGATGCGTTAAGAGTGTAATACTATTTATGAGCTTATGAAATTATATGATCCGGATACTAATATTTACTTAATTTTGATGTAATATGAGTGTAATAATGCATTTTTATTTTTGCACCCTAATTGTTGTTGAAAGACTGTTACAATAATTATATAAGTAGATATTTATATGCAAATATCCGATGAAAAATTATGGGGATTATGTTTGACAGGGGATAGAGAGGCTTTTAGAGAAATCTATTGTCGCTTCTATTCTTTATTGTATAATTATGGCTCCAAATTGGTCTCGGATAAGGATTTAGTAAAGGATTGCATCCAGGATATTTTCATAAAGCTAATTCAGAACTACCAGTCTCTTTCCACCACTCCGAACGTGAAAGGGTACTTGATCAAAGCCTTACGTAATAAATTGTATGATACACTCGAAAAAGAGAAAGCCACCGACGATATCTCCCTGTATGAAGAAGTGTTCGTGACCGACGAACTGATACCATTACTTTCTTTTGATGAATCGGAGACTGATAATCAAGCTAAACATCTGATGCAGGCCTTTTCACAATTATCTTCCCATCAACAAGAGATTATTTACTTGTATTACGTGAATGAGTTAAAGCATGATGAAATAGCCGAGATTATGGGAATCAATTATCAGTCTAGTAAAAATCTGCTATTCAGGTCATTATCTTGTCTTCGGAAATTATATCAAAAAAATAATTGATTTTATTCAAAAAAAGTGAGTACCAAATGAACTCTTTCCCGTAATAGGAGTAAAAAGAGGTTACTCGTGAATAGAAAACAAAAAATATCAGATAAGAAATCGTTCGAACAGGCCGGTAAGGACTTGCTCCGGAAAGTACATGAAGCAGAGCCCGATCGTCGGCAGGAAGCATTGGCGTCTTGGCAGGAGATAGAGGCTGGCTTGAGTCGGCCACATACTTCATTCCGGTTGCGCTCCCGCTTTATATGGTCTGTTGCAGCCTCAATAGCCGTACTTCTTTCTGTCGGTCTTTATTTTTGGACAGACGGAAATAAAGATTCTTCCATGTCGCTAGCTTTGCTTGAAAATAACACATCTTCCTTGTCCGGTAATGAAATTGTTCTGATTGAAAGTAAAGAGAAGTTGCAGCTGAAAGACGAATCGTCTATTACATACGATGCAGAAGGAAAGTCGAACGTGGAAGAACACGTTGTAAAGAAAGAAACGGCGGAAGATAGGAAAGAGAAAAAAGAAGAAATAAACCAGATTATTGTACCAAAAGGCAGAAGGGCGGACATTACTTTTTCGGATGGAACGCGGATGTATGTAAATGCCGGTACACGTGTTTTCTATCCTGCTGTATTCAAAAAAGATAAAAGGGAGATTATCGTCGAAGGCGAGGTTTATCTGGATGTGGCGAAAGACCCTTCGCGGCCATTTATTGTCAAAGCGAACGGCTTCGATGTCAAAGTGCTTGGTACACAGTTTAATGTTTGTGCTTATAAGGAAGATGCGTCGGCTTCCGTAGTCTTGGTCGATGGACGGGTAGAAGTCAGCTCCGGTAAGAATACTAAATCTATACTCTCTCCTAATCAAATGATTGAAATAAATGATAAAGGGACGGATGTAAAGGAGGTAGATGTTTTTGAATATATCTGTTGGAAGGATAACATGATGATGTTAAGTGACCGGAAAGTAGGAGAGACGCTGGACCGGTTGTCTCGTTATTACGGACGTAAGATTTGGTATAATGAAGAGATTGGGAATATCCCCATTTCCGGGAAGCTGGACTTGCGAGAAAATATGGAGGATGTGATCAGTATCCTCTGCCAGTCCCTATTCCTTCAGTATAAAACAGATGCGAATAATAATATAATAATATCAAAATAGAATGCCTATGGGGAAGACATTTAATTAAAAAAGAACCGAACGATACGGCCATATCACTCGGTTCTAAAGTCTCTTGTTTAATCTATTAATTTATGTATCAAAGAAAAAACATTACAAATGTATGAAAAAGAATGAAGAATTCAGCCGAAAACCGGCTCATTTTCTTAAAAGTGCATGTTTAGCCTTATGTCTGGTTAGTTATGGAGGATCTGCCATCTACGCAGCATCGGCCTATGCGGAGCAAACCACATTGACCGTTCGTATGAACAACCGGACCGTAAAAGATGTATTTAATTACATCGAAAAGAACAGTGAATTTATTTTTGTGTATCACGGTTCAAATATCAATTTGAACAGGAAAGTAAGTGTGGACGTTCACAACCAGACGGTTGAAATGATACTCAAGAATATGTTCGAAGGAACAGACATCGAGTATATCATCAACGATCGTCAGATTATCATTCGCCGCAATGAAAAAACTAACAGATCTGTTAGTTTTGCTGCTGAAGTTCAGCAGCAAAAGAAGATAACTATTACTGGTAATGTGAAAGATGCAACTGGCGAGCCGTTGATCGGTGTGAACGTGCTGGTGAAGGGGACAACTATCGGTGGGATTACGGATATGGATGGTAATTTCTCTTTGTCGGATGTGGATCCGAATGCGACAATCAGTATTTCTTATATTGGTTATAGAACACAGGATATTGCGTTAAAAGGGAAAAGTGCATTGAATATTACTTTGAGTGAAGACAGCGAGGCGTTGGAAGAAGTGGTTGTTATCGGTTACGGTACACAGAAGAAAGTGGATTTGTCCGGAGCAGTAGCAACTGTTTCAACTAAGGTGTTGGAAAACCGTCCGGTCTTGACAGTCGGACAGGCCTTGCAGGGTTCAGTTGCTAATATGACCGTTTCTATCGGTAGTGGCCAGGCAACGGATTCACCTACATTTAATATACGTGGTACGACTTCTATCAATGGGGGGGATCCGCTGATTGTTATTGACGGTGTTGTCTCTACGGGAGAGGAGCTGAACCGTATGAACCCCTCTGATATCGGAAGTATTTCTGTTTTGAAAGATGCAGCTTCGGCAGCTATCTATGGTTCACGTGCTGCGTTTGGTGTTATCTTGGTGACAACGAAGACGGCCGGACAGGAAAAACTGACCGTAAATTATAGTAACAATTTTGCCATGCGTAAGTTGAGTAGTATGGCAGAGGTGATTACAGACCCTTATACGGTGGCAACGGCACGTAATGATTTCTATTATCCGTGGGGTGTGAACCACAATCAGGAAGAATTGGAATATGCGAAGCGTGTTTCGTCTGATCCGAGCGTATCCCCTTATTTCCTGAAGCCGGATGGTACTTATGCTTATTTCGGTCAGACCGATTGGTTTGGTGAAGCCTATAAGAACCTGGCATTCTCAACGAATCACACTGTCGATGTCTCCGGAAAGACCGATCGTCTGAATTACTATTTCTCTGCTGGTTATAACTTCCAGGATGGTATGGTTTCGCAAGGGACGGATAAGTTTAACCGATACAATTTGCGTTCCAAGCTGGATTTCAAACTGACTGATTGGTGGACGTTGGGTAATAATACCAGTTTGGTAATTTCCGATTATGATGCTCCTTACTTTTTGGGGGATGATTATTATTGGGCTGTAAACCGTCGTAATGCGCTGGTGCCTATAAAGAATCCGGATGGTTCTTATACTGAAGACGGCGCCGCTATCATGGGACGTTTTGCGGAAGGCGGACGTAAGAAAGAAAACAAAACTACTTTGACAACGCAGTTTACGACTAAGCTGGACATTATTAAAGATGTTCTTTTTGTCAACGGTTCGTTTGCCTATGTCGCTAACCGGAATAATAAGGACGGTGCGCAATTGTCTGTCCCTTACCGGAAAGGTCCGGAAACTCCTATTCTGTATCAGAACTCGGTTTCTTCCGCTTTTTTCGATAATACGGAAGCGTCAACGGTTACTTTCGATGCGTATGCAACTTTCCATAAGTTGTTTAATGATAAGCACGATTTCACGGCTATGGTGGGTTACAACCAGGAAAGCTGGAGTGAATCTTATGAGTATGCCCAGCGAAAGGAGCTAATTACAGACGGACTGCCTACACCTAATTTGGCTACGGGCGACATGACTGTTACTCAACGTATCAGAGAATTGTCTTTCCGAAGTGTTTTCGGCCGTTTGAATTATACGTATGATAATCGTTATATCCTGGCGGTGAATGCCCGTTATGACGGCACTTCACGTTTCCCGACAGATTCCCGCTTTGTTTTCAACCCGTCCGGATCTGCTGCATGGGTCATTTCACAGGAAGGTTTCTTTGAGCCTCTTAGAGATGTGGTTAACTTCCTGAAATTACGTTTTTCTTACGGTAGTTTGGGTAATCAATATCTGAAAGACAACTATTATCCCTATTTGGCAACAATGGGTTCCGATAAGTCGAAAGTCATTTTGGATGGCAAGCAGCCTGTCTATGTTTCTTCTCCGGGGTTGGTCGCCGGCGACTTGACTTGGGAAACGGTGACGACTTCCGACTGGGGTATGGATGCCAATTTCTTCAATAATCGCTTGACAGCTACTGTCGATGGTTATATCCGCCGTACGAAAGATATGTTGAGAAGCGGTGCGAAACTGCCGTCAGTATTGGGTACGGCTGTTCCGTTGGAAAATGCGGCCGACTTGAAGACTACCGGTTGGGATTTGACAATCAGCTGGCGTGACCAGTTTAAACTGGCAGGCAAGCCGTTCAACTATGGCGCGAGCTTTAATATCGGCGACAGTCGTTCTAAGATCACAAAATATGCCAATGAAACAGGTAGTTTAGGCGATCATTATGTAGGTAAAGAATGGGGTGAAATCTGGGGATTGGTGAATGATGGTTTCTTTACTTCTCAGGAAGATATTGACAACAGTGCCGACCATACAGAAGTCGATCCGTATCCCGGTACGCCGCCTATGGCTCCGGGTGATGTCAAATATAAGGACTTGAACGGCGACGGCAAGATCAATAAAGGTGCCAACACATTGGCCGACCATGGTGACTATAAGGTTATCGGTAATGATCAGGCCCGTTATGCTTTCGGTTTCACAGCCAATGGTGATTGGAACGGATTCGACTTCAGCATATTTATACAGGGTATTATGAAAAAGGATTACTATCCGACCCGCGACCCGTATTTCTGGGGTATGTATTATGATCCGTGGACAAATCTTACGTATGGTAACTATAACGACCATTGGACAACAGAAAATCCGAATGGATTCTTCCCGCGTGTCAAGTCTTACCAGGCCTATGTCGCTAACAGAGGATTGGCTATTCCGCAGACACGTTATTTGCAGAATGCGGCCTATGCCCGTCTGAAGAACTTGACGTTTGGTTATACGCTTCCTCAGAAATGGGTGGAAAAGGTTAATATCAGCCGCCTTCGTGTTTTCTTCTCCGGCGATAACCTGTGTGAAATCACTGGTCTCTACAAATACTATAAGATGGATCCGGAATGTTTGGGCGGACAGATTTATCCGTTGCAGCGCTCCTATTCTTTCGGTTTAAATGTTACATTCTAATTTTAGCAAGACATAAGTTATGATCAAGAATAATATAAAAATATGGATGTTCGGGTGCATCGGTCTTTTAGGTTTAAGCGGATGTAACGACTCTTTTTTGGAAAAACATCCGGAAACTTCAATCACGGAAGACGGATTTTTCAACAACACAAGCGACTTGGAAGCCTATACAAACGGTTTGTATGAAAAGATTACTTCCGGCTACTCGGATGCTCCTTCCGATAATATGATTTATACGGAAAGTAAGGATATTTACAGCATGATGCGTGGCGAGGTGAATCCGGATAACCGGAGCACCTGGGATTGGGAAGATATTCGGGATGTCAATTTTATGTTGGCCAGAGCCGGTAAGGCACAGGGCGATCCTACGGAAATCAACCATTATATCGGATTAGCTCGTATGTTCCGTGCGAAATTGTATTATGACAAGGTTTTGTCCTTCTCGGATGTGCCTTGGTATAGCCGTGATTTGCAGACAACAGACAAGGATTTGCTCTATAAGACACAAGATCCTCGCGCCTTGGTTGTAGACTCTATCATGGCGGATCTGGAGTTTGCCGTTAATAATATGACAGCCGGAACCAGCCGGACACGTTGGTTTAAGAATGGCGCTTTGGCCATGCAGGCTCGTATTGCCCTGGATGAAGGCTGCTGGCGTAAATATCATCCGGAATTGAATCTGAATGACTCCGAACGTTTCTTGCGGGTGGTGATAGATGCTTGCCAAAAGATTATGGATTCGGGTATGTACGAATTGTCGACAGCCAAGTCTGGCGATATAGATGCTTATGAAGCAATGTTCTGTAGCCAGGATTTGAGTGGCAATAAAGAGATGATTATCTTCGAAGATTATGATAAGGCGTTGGGCCGTACTCATAATGCCGGAGGATCATTGTTTGACTTCAACTCCAGTATGTCACGTGATTTGATGGAGGATTATCTGGTGGTGGAAGATGGAAAGACAAAACGTTTCCAGGATGTGCCGGGTTATGCGACTAAGAAGTTCACAGAAGTGTTTGAAAATCGTGACCCGCGTATGCGACAGACTTTTATGACACCGGGCTTTGTTCGGGCAGACAAAGTAGATGCCTATCGTCCGAAGCTGACAATGGGTGGTTATCCGCAGGTGAAGTTCTCACCTCGCACGGCTGATCAAATCACTTGGAGCAATTCTTATACAGACCTTCCTCTGATTCGTTATGCCGAAGTTTTGTTGATGTATGCTGAAGCGAAAGCAGAATTGGGCGAGTTGACACAGGACGACGTGGATCGGACAATCAATCTGTTGCGTGAACGTGTCGGTATGCCGCGTGCTTCGTTAGCCGACTGGTTGAGTAACATCGATCCGGTACAGGCTAACCGTTATTCGAATGTCGCTTCTTCACAGAAGGGTGCTGTTTATGAAATACGTCGCGAACGCCGTATTGAGCTGGCATGTGAAGGTTTCCGCTATGGTGATTTAAGACGTTGGGGTTGTGGTAAACTGCTGGCTAACGTGCCGGAAGGCGTTTATTTGGAACCTGGTTATTTGGATGTAACCGGCGATGGACAACCGGATTATGCCATTGTTGCTACAAAGGCTGATGCAGATGCTATTCCGCAGGAAGATAAGGATAAATACAATCTGCAAGTTGAAATATTGGAAGGCAATACTTATTCGCTGACCAATGGGAATAAGGGATATGTCCGTATGATATCACAGGTTGGTCGTTGGAATTTTATAGAACCTAAATATTACTATACTCCGATTGCAACAGAGGACTTGACTTATAATCCGAATCTGGTTCAGAACCAATATTGGAAGTAATAATTCATCACGCTTTTACTTATAGGTAAAATAAATTATTCTTATATCTCAAAAGCTGTATCTGACATTGTAACGGATACAGACTTTTGAGATATATTTTTGAATCGCTTTTATCTTTTTATCTTTGTGGTAGAATTATATTAATATCGATAAGTTATACACATGAAAACACAGATCCTCGCTTGTATTGTGTCGGCAATATTGCTTCTCAATCTGTTTACTTCCTGCTCCGAACAGGAAAAAGGACAAGAACTCACTGTCCTTGCCTGGAATATCTGGCATGGCGGCCATTCAAAAACCTATGGTCAAAAAGCCTGTGACGGCATTATTGGCGTATTGAAGAAAAGTCAGGCTGATGTTGTCCTGATGGTTGAAACATATGGGGCAGCACCTATGGTTGCCGATTCGCTTGGGTATGAACATTATCTGATTTCCGATAATCTTTGTATCTACAGCCGTTATCCGATTGTAAAGAAATATACTTATCCAGACGTGATCGGTACATTCAATTTCGGAGGAGTGGAGATAGATATGGATGGAACACCGGTCCGCTTGTTTGACACCTGGATACATTATCTGCCTGATATGCGTCTGACACCTACCGACAAGTCGGAAGAAGAAATACTAGCCTGGGACGATGCCGGTACACGGGATGACGAGATACGCAAAATATTGGGTGTCCTGAAACCGGTGATAGCCGAGGCTGATAGCATTCCGGTCATTATGGGTGGCGATTTCAACAGTCATTCTCACCTGGATTGGACCGAAGCGACCAAGGATATGTACAATCATGGGGGCGCTGTTGTCAACTGGACGGTATCTAAAGAGATGGAAGCCGCTAATTTTAAAGACAGCTTCCGCGAGATCAATCCCGATCCGGTGAAGAACATCGGAACAACCTGGCTGACAGATGCTGATTCTTTGGAAACAGTGAACCGTCAGGACCGT
This sequence comes from Parabacteroides timonensis, assembly GCF_900128505.1. NCBI lineage: Bacteria > Pseudomonadati > Bacteroidota > Bacteroidia > Bacteroidales > Tannerellaceae > Parabacteroides > Parabacteroides timonensis. Next base: position 3,894,353 of record NZ_LT669941.1, on the reverse strand, counting down.
ATCGACTTTATCTATTATCAGGGTAAGACGATACAGGCAGTAGAGTCCCAATGTTATGATAATATCCTGGGCGAAACATTCTCTTTCAAAGGAGATGATTTCTTTTATGCTTCCGATCACGGATTCGTATTGACAACCTTCAAAATCAAGAAATAATCATGATGAAACATTTATTCTTATCTCTTCTTCTCTGTCTGGGATTCAGTTCCTGCCAGAAAGAAACGAAGCCTGTTACATTTGCTATCATATCTGATATTCATCAGGACATCGCGCATGATGCGGAAGAACGTTTAAGCACCTTCTTACGGGCTGCCGAGGAAAGCCAAGTTGACTTTATCATTGAACTCGGCGACTTCTGTATGCCAAAGGAGGAAAACAAACCTTTCCTGAAACTTTGGCAGGATTATCCCGGTGAGAAACATATGGTCTTTGGAAATCATGATATGGATAATTGTTCGAAAGAAGAATTTATCCAGTTTACGGGGATGCAGAGTCCTTATTATTCCTTTGATAAGGGAGATTTCCATTTTATCGTACTCGATCCGAATAATATCCATGACGGGGAGAATTATCTCCCTTATGACAAAGGAAACTATTATAAAGCGGAAAAGATCTCATTGGTAGATCCCGAACAAATGGAATGGTTGAAGAAAGACCTGCAGGCTACCGACAAACGTTGTATCATCTTCTCTCATCAGAGCTTCGAATGTTCTTCAGAGAATCGTGAAGATATCCGGAAAATCTTTGAAGAGGAAAACCAACGCGCCGGATATAAAAAGGTAGCAGTCGCTTTCAGTGGGCACGACCATACGAATTATATGAAAGAGATCAACGGCATTGCCTATATCCAGATCAACAGTGCTTCCAATCAGTGGGTAGGCGAGAAATATGCCTGTCCGGAACGTTTCAGCGACGAGATCAATCAGAAGAGACCGGCTTTGAAATATACGCTGCCTTATAAAGATGCCCTTTACGGGATTGTTACACTGACAGATAAGGGTATGGAGCTGAAGGGAGTAAAGAGCGAGTTCATTGCTCCGGGTCCCGAAGAACTGGGTATTACCGACCGCTCGCAACCTTTAGTACCCTGGATAGAAGATTTACAACTAACATTCTAAATATAAACACATCAATCACATGAAAAAAACATTTCTGAACATCGCCCTGTTGAGCTGTGTGGCATTCTCTGCCAGCGCTGCCTATACTGGACGAGTCTTTGTAGATAAGAACAATAACGGAGTTTTTGATAAAGGAGAGAAACCGATGGCTGGCATTGCTGTTTCCGACGGACTGAATGTCGTGAAAACGGCTTCCGACGGGTCGTTTTCTTTACCGGGACATCCCCGCGAACGGTTTATCTTTATCACCACGCCTTCGGGATATAAGACGGATAACAAACATTATATCCGTATCGACGGCGAACAGAAAGCGTATGAGTTCGGTTTGCAACCTTATAATGGTGGTATCAAGAAAGACGGTAGCCATAAATATGTCCATATCGCTGATACCGAGATTTTCAATACGGAGAATCATGGCGACTGGGTAAATAATGTGCGCGATTATGCAGCCAATGAACAGGTTGCTTTTATTATGCACACAGGCGATATCTGCTATGAAAAAGGTTTGAAGGCACATATCAAAATGATGAATACCGCCAATATGGATTGCCCGATGTTTTATGCTATCGGTAACCACGACCTGGTGAAGGGAAAATATGGCGAAGAGCTTTTTGAAAGTATCTACGGTCCTGTCTATTATTCATTCGATGCAGGTAGCACACACTATATAGTAACTCCGATGGCCGGTGGCGACTATCAACCCGGTTATACGAAGGAAGATGTCTACCGCTGGCTGAAAAATGACCTGGCACAGGTTCCGCAAGGCAAGCCGATCGTCGTTTTCAATCATGACCTGTTGACGTATGGCGACCAGTTCATTTTCGGTATCAACGACCAGGAGCAGATCAACCTGAACGAACATAATCTGAAGGCCTGGGTATACGGTCATTGGCATATCAACTATATGAAGAAACAGGGAGATGTATACTCTATTTCTACGGCAACGTTAGATAAAGGTGGTATCGACCACTCGACCAGTGCTTTCCGTGTCCTTCATGTCGATAAGAAAGGAGATTTCGTTTCTGAACTTCGTTATACTTATCTGGATAAACAGATTCAGATCGCTTCCCCGGTAGAGGGACAGATCCCTGTATTGGCTTCGGGTGCCGTGCCTTTGGTTGTGAATGCTTATTCATCGGTAACTCCGGTAAAAGAGGTAACTTATACCTGTCTGGTGGATGGTAAAGCCCTGTTCAATAACAAGAAATTGCAACAAGCTACCGACTGGTGCTGGAATGCTGAAGTCCCTTTGACTGCCAAACAGGAGGGAAAGGCTGTTACCTTAAAGATAAAAGCCCGTTTCAATAACGGAGAAACGGCAGAAACAGAAAGTGCCTTTACATACCATGCTGCTCCTGCGGAGGTGAAACTGGGTGGTAACTGGCTGAACCTGTTGGAGAATCCTCAACATGCCGCATCTGCCGGGTCTGCACTGAACCAGCCTTTACAGATGGCCTGGATCAAGAATGTAGGAGCAAATATTTATATGACATCGCCTCTGGTTTATAATGGAAAGATCTATATTGCCTCTGTGGATGAGAACCTGAAAGTGGAGGCTCATATATATGCTCTCGACGGTAAGACCGGTGAACTGGTTTGGAAATATCCGGTGCGCAACTCCATTAAGAATACGATCGTTATAGATAACGGACAGGTTTTGGCACAGGATGCACAAGGTTATTTGTATGCTATTAATGCCGAAAGCGGCAAACTTAGCTGGGAAAAACAGTTGCCAGTAAACGGTCTGCCCGCTCTGATCGAAGGTTTGGTTGCCTCCGATGGTATTGTTTATGCCGGCACAGGTAAAGGTCTATGTGCTATCGAAACGAAAGACGGTAAAGTGCTTTGGCAGAATAAGGATTGGGGACAGGGAGAAGGAACAACTACAACTTTCTCTGTTACAGGTGATAAACTGATCGGCTCATCCCAATGGAATGCCCTTTATGGCAACGACTTGAAGACCGGAGCATTAAAATGGACTGCTAACACCAACGGTCTGCGTAATCGTGGTGCCTCGGCTGCTGTTCATGGTAACTTATTGTATTTGATCTCAGATAAGTCTTTCTTTATCCTGGAAGCTAATACCGGCCGTGTGGTTGTACGTAAGGAGTTACCTTTCAGTGTGGATGTGACTTCTACTCCTTTGCTGACGGATAAAGAGATTATCTTCGGCTCTGCTAAAGACGGTTTGATCGCTTTGGATAACGAGACACTGGAACTGAAATGGAAGTTTGCAACCGGCGACGCATTAGTCTTCACTTCTCCTTATTCCCGTAAACCGGCTGCCACTATTGAAACCAGTCCGGTACTGGCAGGAAATACAGTCTATGTAGGTGCTTCCGACGGAACTATTTACGGAGTAAATAAAGAAGACGGGAAACTGGTGTGGAAACATGCGACAGGTGCGCCGGTATTCGGTTCGGTGGCTGTTTCAGGGAATGCACTGATTGCTGTCGACTTCGGTGGCAATGTGTATACTTTTGTCGCTGAATAATGATAATATATATTAAGGGAGGCAGAATCCTAAGACCTATCATTGGGTCTTAGATTCTGCCTCCCTTATATCTTTAAAGTGTTCTCTACTCTACACTCAGTACTATCTCAGTCCCTTGTAACAGCGGTGAAGTAAACTTCACACGTGCCTGTCCTTTCTCTCCTGTGGTCTGTACATACGCCAATAGACGGCCCTGGTAAGCACGATGGCGATTGTCGGTGTAGTCGGTCATATCGGTATTGCTGGAGCCTTCGAGTCCCAGGAGACGTGCCGGCCCTTCGATCTCGCAGGTGATCTCGTTGTCACCCAGTTTCACGATTGTTCCGTTCTCGTCAACGACTTCAATAAAGAGATGTGCCGTAGCCCGGTCGTGGGAGAGCGTTGTGCGGTCTGCACTGACACGAAGTGCATACGGGCGACCGGATGACCGGATCACGTAGCTCGAAAGTACATTTCCTTCTTTGTCGCAACCTTCCGCGCGTAGTTCGCCTGCCTGGTAAGGAATATCCCAATGGATGATTCCTGTCTTTTCGTCGTAAGGTTTTATGTCACCTACTACTTTTCCATCGAGTAACAAACGTGCTTGCGGGGCGTTCGTATAACAGACTACCCGTATCTCCTGTCCCGGATCGTAATTCCAGATATCCGGTGCATCTGCCGACAGATATTCCCGTTTGGGATAGGTGCCGATATATGTTACCGGCTTTTCACTCCATAGCGAAGCACGGAAATGTCCGCGGGGCTTAGCGAAACTACCGAAATTAAGCAGTCCGGTATTCAGTCCTCGGGAAGGCCATGCACCTGATTCTCCCAGGTAATCCGTTCCTGTCCAGATGAATTGTCCGAAAATAAACTCTTTGTTCTTGACGGCATACCAGGCTTCCAGTCCGGAGCCGTTTTCGCTGCCATAGATGACACGGTCGGGATAGGTGGCATGGTCTTCGTCGTAGCGGTCTTCCGTATAGTTGTATCCTACTACATCGATGGCATCGGGATAAGCTGTCTGGTTGGACATGATTACACCGGCCAGCGCTCCGGTCACGGGACGAGAAGTGTCGACGGCACGGACACAGGCGGCCAGACGTTGGGCAATAACGCCGATACGCATGGCATCCGGAGCATCCGGTTTGTAACCGCCGAACATCGGTTGGTTGATTGTCGAACCGTCGAGGATAGGATGCGAGTAAGGGTCGTTCGGATAATCCACTTCATTACCGATACTCCACAGGAAGATGGACGGATGATTGCGGTCGCGGCGCACCATATCGGTTATATCCTGTTCGATCCATTCCTCAAAGAAATCATAGGTGCCGTCATATCCCGGTTCGCCTACATTCCATCCTTTGATCCATTTACGTTTCGGGAATTCCCATTCATCGGACACTTCATCCATGACGAGCAGTCCCAAACGGTCGCACAGTTCATAAACGACGGGAGCCTGCGGGTTATGGCTCATACGGATGGCATTCACACCGATCTCCTTTAGATTGGTCAGGCGACGTTGCCATACTTCGGGAGGAACAACGGCACCCAGTACGCCTGCATCATGGTGCAGGCAGACGCCTTTTACCTTCATCCAGTTGCCGTTGAGGGCAAATCCTTTATTAGGGTCGAAGTCCAGTGTACGAAGCCCGACATTGGTTTTGCTGCCGTCTATACGTTTCCCGTTGCAGAGCAATTCGGTTTCCAGTGTATAGAGATACGGATGGTCGAGATCCCAGCGGGTAGGTTTTGCAACTTTCAGCGTGAGTGTTTCTTTGGTGATGCCTTCTTTTCCGTCGGAAACGCGGGTGCGGCGTTGTGCCACTTGTTTGCCGTCAGCATCGTATAAGGTGGCTGAAACTTCGAGTTTATCACTTGTCGCTCTGTTTTTTTCCACTTCCATATCGACGGCTATGGTAGCCTGTCGGTCGGTCAGGGAGGTGGCATGCCAGCCGATGCCCCATTGGGCAAAATGTATTTCAGGAGCGGAGACCAGCCATACATCGCGGTATATGCCCGAGCCGGTGTACCAGCGCGAATCGGCATAGCGGCTGTGGTCTACCCGTACGCTCAATACGTTGTCGCCCTCTTTCAGGTAAGGGGTCATGTCGTAAAGGAACGAAACGTAGCCGTTCGGGCGTTTGCCGAGCAGGTGACCGTTCAGATAGACTTCGCTACGGTTATACACCCCTTCAAAATAGATATAATGACGGGCTGCCTTGTCCGTAATATTGAAATGCTTGCGATACCACCCTATCCCGCCGGGCAGATAACCGGTGCAGCTGGCGAGTGACGGGGATAGCTGGCCTTCGACAGACCAATCGTGCGGCAGAGAGAGTTTTCGCCATTCACTGTCATTGTAATCAGTTCCGACGGCAGTAGAATCATCCTGCAGACGGAATAACCATCCGTCGTTGAATTTCACAGGGTCGCCAAATGAAACCTGTGCGCTTGCCGGAATGGTTGTAAAGAAGGCCATTACGGAGATAATGGCTACAAATAGAACATTCTTCATATCAAACAATTATTTAAGATTATACACAACTGTAGTCACACTTTCTGCATCCAGAACCACCTGCTCACTATTGGTCACGGTACTTTCCTTCAGGTTTTTATTGGCGGTGGTGGTATAGGTCGTAACTTCCTTTATCTCATTGTCCCAGCCTGTATGGGTCTCGTTCAGGCGGACACCTTTTTCCGATAGGTTGGTGTAGACGGCAACGATCTTGTCATTTTCGGGTGATATCCAGGCCGAACCGAAGAAGCTGCGTGACTCATTCAGTTCCAGTGATACCCTGCGGTATCCCGGACGAATGAAACGGCTGTAATTACCGAGTACCCAAAGGGTAGGGGTGGCCTGGTAGGAGCCTTCCTGTTCCACATCGCCTTCGATCCCTCCTGCGGGAGTCAATGCAATCAGTAGAAAGCGGTTCTTGTGTCCCCAGCGGGGCATATCCATTGAAGTCCAGTAGCTCCAGGAAGATACACCTGCTACGGTAAGGTCGTTATGTATCACTTTGGACATGTAGAGGGCGATATCCATTTCAGTCGCCGCGTCATATCCGGCAAATTCGGATGAACTGTATCCGTCGCCCAGCATGCTCCATTCGCTTTGCCATACGTCGATGTCCTGTTTCTGTGCCGCCTGTGCAACTTGTGCGCGAACGTTGCGCATGCCGTCCCAGGTGCCGTCGGTCCAGTAGCTATGGCCGCAGATCCGTTTCTTTACATGTTCCAGATCGCCCACATAGGCAGAAGAGCCGGGGGTGAAGAAGGCGGAGAGGACGTTGCTGCGGTTATTGTCGTTCTTGATTTTATACAGGTATTCCCAGTCGCCGGATTCGCCGAGCAGTATTTCGGTCGAGAGGTTGCGTTGCGTCAGCTCCTTATCGAGTTCACATGCCAGCCGGGCGATTTCGTCGTTCGTCCAGCCACTTCCTTCCTGGCCGCTTTCCCAGTTGTACTGAGGTTCATTGACCGGCGAGATATGTGTTACGGGATATCCTTCGTTCAGGTAATGCCGGGCAACATCGGCCATATAAGCTGCAAAATCGGTATAGTGTTCGCTCTTCAGGTTTGAAGTTCCTCCACGGTTGGAGAAGCCTTTGCCGTTGTAGGTGTACTGTACGGGAGGTGTATTACTGAAAAGAACCATACTTTCGCAGCCGAACTCTTTGGCACGGTTCATGAAATAACGCTGTCCCTCGCAGCGTGTCCAGTCGAATGAAAGATCATCCGTCAGGTACGATTCGGCACGGCGTGATTTGTCTTCGATGCCGCTGTCGTCGCCTTGCCCCGCGCTTCCGCCTCCCAGGTTCACACGCCACATGGAGAGTCCGATGCCTTTGGGATTGCCGGATTGTATTTCAGAAGAGAAAAGCAATTCGCTGATTTTGTCGCGGCCGGAAGTCCAGTATTTACCCACATAGGCAGGCATCCAGCAATCGGATGCACCGAATCCCACCAGGGTTTGAAAAGTCTGTCCGGCATTGATGGATACTAATTTCTCTACGCTTGTGCCCGGTTCGTCAGTACCAGGGTCAGGAGTGTCCGGGCCGTCGTCGCTGCAAGCCAGGAGAGCAGCTATTAATGGTAAACAGAGGATATATTTAAATGTCATCATGGTTGATATTTATAGAATAAATGTAAGTTTGATATTATCCGGTACTTCCAGCACTACTAAGTCAGTGTCAATGACACTACTGTGCTGGTGTTGGTAGCACTACTGTGCTGTCGGGTCTGACATTAGTGTCCTGAACTGCTGATACAGTCAGGTCTATATTTTAGGGGATAAGGGGCGTGTTAAAGCAAGCCGTACGGCAAAGCAATAACACACCCCTTGCCCCCTCTCGAGAGAGGAAGAGTTACTTAATTCCAGCCCGGGTTCTGTGTGATGGAACCGCCGGACATGGTGATCTCATATAATGGGATCGGGAACAGCAGATCGCGGGTTTCATTGAATGAGATACCTTTGTTGCTGGGTTCACCCTGATTTTCCGATTCGTAGATGTCGGCATTTGATCCTGTATTATACAGGACGAACGAACCGTTCTGTCCCATCAGGTTGCAGATCACCTTCTTTCCGTTGTCGTCGTTCCAGCGGCGGATATCATATAAACGGTTGTTTTCCAGTGCCAGTTCCAGGCGTCGTTCCGTACGTATGGCCTTACGCAGATCGTTGCCGCTGACCGTTACATTCGGCAGATGAACACGGCTGCGAACCTTGTTGAGACTTGTTCTTGCCGTTACGTCATCGCCAAGCTCGTTGCAGGCTTCGGCATACATCAATAATACATCGGCATAGCGTAAGATACGGTGGTTCAAAGGAACCTTGTCCGTATTGTAGTTAGCCGGACGTTTGGCATAAGGAACAAAGAATTTCCGGTTGATACGGGCAGATTTATGTTTCTCCGGATCGACGATGCAGCAATTCTCATCCCAGCCGTATTTTTTGATATACGTATCGTAGCTACCCATCTTCTTGGAGTTCTCAGCGAAAACGTCGAAGTTGTCTTCTCCGGCTATTTCGGTACAACCAGTCTTGATGATCGTCCATTTCAGGCGTTCGTCGTCACCTGCTTTGATATAAGCGTTTTCGAGGTCGCTTGTCGGTTGACACCATGCCCAACCGTCACCCGGGTCACTCGAGTTACGCATACCGGTAATAACAGACAGGGAGCCGCCCAAAGCGTATGTTTCACTGTACATGAACTGTACTTCAAACAATGATTCTTTGCTGTTGTTGTGATCTATCGACCATACATCGCCGAAGTCGGCAAGCAGATCGTATTCCCCTTCGTCGATAACCGTTTTGAAAGCATCGCGGGCTTCCTGCCACTTATCCTGATACAAATAGACCTTTCCCAAAAGTCCCAGGGCAGCGCCACGGGTAGCACGTCCCAGTTCGGTATCGGCATATCCGCTACGTTGCGGCAACACTTCGGAAGCAGCCACGAGGTCGTCTTCAATAAACTTATAAATCGTACTTGCTTCGCTGCGGGTAATACCTTCTACCTCTTCCGGCATGACAAAACCGGTAACCAGAGGTACGTCTCCAAAGTTCTTAACCAGTTCGAAGTAATAGAAAGCACGCAGGAACCGGGCTTCAGCTACTAGTCTGCTTTGTTTCTCTTTATCCAGGATAGAAGCTTCAGGGATTCTCTCGATGGCGATGTTGCAACGCAGAATACCTTTGTAGCGGTATTGCCAGAAGTTGGCGATCGCTTCGTTCGATTGTCCGTTACCCTGATAATGTGCCACGGAGATATAGTCACCCTGGTCTTGTGCCGTGTTTCCCATCCAACAGTCGTCACTGCACATTTCCGATAATAGCCATAGTTTGTTGATTTGCCACCAGCCGCCATAAGTCAGGGCACTGTAACAACCGGTAAGGAATGATTCGGCTTCTTCCTCCGTTTGGAAATAGGTATCGAGGTTCTCTTGTCCCCTTACATCTTCTTGCAGGAAATCGGAGCATCCGGCAAATGTCACCGAGGTGATCAATGCGATTATATATATTATCTTTTTCATGTTCTAAAAGGATTAAAATTTAAAGTCAATACCGAATAAGAATGTGCGTGGGTTCGGGTAAGCGATGTTGTCGATACCGGTCTCGATCACGCTACCGTCTTTACCGATCTGCGGACGTTCCGGGTCCATACCCGAATAACCGGTGATCGTGAACGGATTCTGAGCAGAGAATGAAACGCGCAGGTCCATACCTTTCAACAAGTGCTTCGGAATAGTATAACCTAATTGAAGCAGTTTACAACGCATGTAGGAACCGTCTTCCACATAGAAACTGGATACACGTGTGTAGTTCAGGTTCGTATCGTTTACCGACAAGCGTGGGATATCGTTGCTGGTTCCTTCGCCGCTCCAAACCTTGCCTAATGTTCCGGCGTATACGTTCGAGCCGCTGGTTCCGGCATACAACCCTTTAGTCGTATTATAGATATCGTTGCCGAATGTTCCGTAGAAGTTGGCGGCAAAGTCGAAGTTCTTGTAGTTGAATCCGATATTGAATCCGAGCAACAGGTCGGGATAAGGGTTACCGATCCAGGTCTTATCGTTTTCATCCAGTATACCGTCATGGTTCATATCCTTGAAGCGGATATCGCCGGGCTGTGCATTTGCTTGTATCAGTGTTCCGTGTTCGTCGGTGTGGGCATATACTTCATCCCAGTTCTGGAACAGTCCGTCTGCCACATAACCGTAGAAGCGGGAGATTTCGCCGCCATCTTCATTGCGGATGATCTGATCCTGGTTGAAAGCACCGGTAAGGACGGCTCCGTCACCGGAGAACTTGATTGCTTTATTTTTTACAGACGATAAGTTGATACCTGCGTTGTATGAGAACTCTCCTACTTTATCGCGCCAGTTGAGGCTCAATTCCCAACCGTTAGCCTTCATGCTACCGATATTCATCCACACCTGGCTGTTCCAGTCGGGATATCCCACAGCGTAAATGTTTTGTTTCTTATAAAGCATGTCTGTCGATTTCTTCTGATAGATATCGAATGTAGCGTCCAGGCGTGAATCGAGGAAAGACATATCGACACCTACGTTCCAGTCTTCTACTGTTTCCCATTTCAGTGTGTTGTTACCTACGGAGGAAACGGAAGTACCGCTCACACGGTCAGCATTCGAACCGAATACATAGTCGGCTGCATTGAGCAGGGTCAGATAAGCGGAGTTGTCAATATTCTGGTTACCTACGCGACCCCAGCCTCCGCGGAGTTTCAGGTTGTTGAATATCTTCTGGTCGGCCATAAACTCTTCGCCGATCACACGCCAGGCGGCTGACACGGAGGGGAATACGGCATATTTGTTTCCTGTGGGGAACTTGGAAGAACCGTCGGCACGTACGGATGCTGTCAGGTAATAACGGCTGTCGTAGTTATACATAAGACGTCCCAGATAGGAGATCAGTGTATTGTAGGAAGTTTTACCATCGGCTGTTTTTACGATCGTACCGGCATTTACTTCCTGTAGGTTGTCCGAGTTATTAGGCACTTCGTCGCGACCCGCTTTCATCTGGTAGGCGGCAAAACGTTCAGCTGTGAATCCGACCATCGCATTCAGGTTATGCTTCTGAGCGATGGTAGTCATATAGTTAGCCGTGTTTGTCCAGTTCCAGTCGAGCCATTCCTGCATTTCGCGGGATACATTGCTCAAATCAGATTTTTCCTGCGAATGGATATAGTACTTCGGTGTGAATGAGTCCGAACGGCGGATATGTGCATTGGCACCGAACTGGGTACGTAAAGTCAGGCCTTTCATCGGTGTGATCTGTAAGTAAGGGTTCACGATGAATCCGTACTCGCGGGAATGTGCATTCTGGCGTGAGATTGCACCGGCGGGGTTTACTGTCTCGTTGTTGTTGGAACGTGCGTAGTTACTGTACATATTGTCGACCCATTCCGATTCCGGCTTGAAAACAGCAGTTGTCGGGTCCATCGACATAGCTGCTCCGAACTGGTTGGGGGTATCGTCCCACGATTCTACGCGCGGGGCCATATCGAATCCCATTTTCACGTATTTGTTGAAGGTGTATTCCGTGTTCAGGCGGGCATTGATCTTGTCCCAGTAACCTACATCATATTGGGAGTTATTGCGGAAATATCCCAGACTCAGGTTATAGACCAGTTTTTCATTACCTCCCGAAAGGCCGAATGAATAGTTCTGTACGAGCGCAGTCTTGTTCACGACCTGATCCCACCAATCGGTACCTTCGGCATCGGTGATACCGTCTTTACTGTTCCATATCGGAGTACGTCCGTCGTTGGTATAACGGGCTTTGAATACCTGTTCGTATTCCGAAGCCTTAGCCATATTCGGATTAGCGATAGTCTGGAAACCTACTGAAGTGCTGAAGTTGAAGCGTGTTTTTCCGGCAGACCCTTTCTTGGTCGTGATCAGGATAACACCGTTTGAACCGCGGGTACCGTAGATGGCAGCCGCAGAAGCGTCCTTCAATACCTCCATCGATTCGATGTCGTTGCTGTTCAGGAAGTTGATGTTTGTACCGACAGGCATACCGTCGACTACATACAACGGGTCGCTACCGTTGACTGTCGTCACACCGCGGATCAATACCTTGGGCTGGGTGCCCGGGCCACCACCACTGGTGACCTGCACGCCGTTTACTTTCCCCTGGAGGGCATCCATCGCATTACCGGTAGTCATTTCCGTGATCTGTTCCCCTTTCACGGTAGAAATGGAACTTGTCAGGTCACTTCTTTTCACGGCACCATAACCGATCACTACCACTTCGTCGAGCAACTCGCTCGCTTCTTTCATGACTACATTGACTGTCGGTTGTCCATTGATACGGACCTCCTGGGTCTCATAACCTATGGAAGAGAATATAAGTATCGCATTGGGGTTGACATTTGCCAATGTATAATCACCGTCGATGCCCGTTATAGTCCCGCTGCCGGCACCTTTGATCTGTATCGTAGCTCCGATCAGCGGCTCGCTGTCGGTAGCGGAAGTTACTATTCCTTTAACTGTTATCTGCTGTGCATAACCACATAATGCCAACAGTAACAGACATGTTATTAATAATTGCTTTCTCATACCAGTTTCAATATTATAGATTAATTTACTCGGACTAATTTAGCTCTTCCCAAATGTGCATCGAAGTAGAACTTATACGAACCTGTCACATTTACAGCCGGTTTAGCCCAGTTGTCCTGTGTCGTATTAGGTATTGTCCATGCCGGGTTTTTTACATTGCCATAGTAATCGAACGTTTCGGGTTCTGCCGAATTGTCGGTACGCCATGTGCAGTAGTTCCACCAGCCGTCGGAGTGATAGTTATGAATGATGAAGTTCATCGATTCGCCTCCGGTTAGTTCCAGGTTATCTTCCAGGTAGAAGAGGTGCGGGTTGGTAGCATCCTGTGCAAAGCGTTGTACGGCGGATGGGCCGGTGGTGGTATAACCGATATAGAATTCGGTAAGCGTGCTGCCGTCGCCCCACTGGTCGAGAAGCATCGAACCTTGTGCATGAGGTAGCGGGTCGATAGCTTCCTGAATGGAATAACTACGTACGGCATAAGTGCCTTCCATCGTATTGAATGTGATTTCGTAATAAACGTTCGCCTGTTCCAGAACGATCGGTTTGGCTGTTTCCGGGTCGTCGGTCAGTTTATTATTGTCTTCCGGGTCCAGGCCGAAGCAGATCGGGGCGAAGTCGCTCTTTTGCGGCAGGAAGAAGATCTCGGTGTTAGCCTTCTGGCTGTAATAATTCGCTTTATATTCGTAAGCGCCGGTATGTTCGATACGCATAGGTACACCGAATACGTCGCTGTTCAGTTCTTCAACCGTTGCTACGTCGGCCAGGTACATCTTTTCGAAGTCCTGTAATTCGGATACGGAAATAAGGCTTTTTATAACAGAGGTATTTCCAACGTTGTCGGCAGCTGTGATCGTTACATTATAATCCTGTATAATGCTTGGTAATGCGATTTTCTCAGAGAATTCAAATGTCTTTTCACCATTAACCTCCAACTTGCGGGGAGAATAACCGTCGATACCCGGGATTTCTACCGTTACGTAATCCAACGCCCGGTCGTCCTTGACGGAGAAACGCAGGTTGAATTTGGTTTCTGCTTTGATAAGTACGGTGACGCTCGCGTCCGGAGATACCGTAAATGTCGGGTTCTCGAAGTCGCCGTCCATCGTTACCAACACATCCTGTGATACGGACCGTCCGCCTACATCTATAATAGTAACCTTGACAGTGAACTGTTCGCCGATCTCGTCTTTCTGGATAGCAAAGCTATAACTAAGGTCGTATGTTTCGAGAGGTTTCTCATAGATTTCGATCAGATCGATCGTCTTGTTGAGATTGAGATCGGAACATTCGAGCTTGATGGCGGCGATACCATCTTTATCGCTGACTGTTCCCTTGATTGTGAAGCTTCGTCCGGCTGCGGTCTGAATATGGTCACTTGTTAAGGTCAGAGCGGGGCTCTGTCCGTCTACGTCAGGATAGCCGTCGTCGTCGCTACATCCTGTTGTCCATAAAGCCAACGATGTAAATGCCCAAAGTAACAGGGCATTAAATAGATGTGTCTTCATAAATATTGCTTTTAAAGTTAAACTAATTGATTACTTTATACTCTTAGAAATGTATTGTTTACATTTTTAACTTAATGCAAAGATAAGTGATCTTATTTTCTATAAGTATGGGTAAATCGTGCAATCACAGGGCACAAATCTTGCAATGAACGATCTGTGTATCTTAATTACGGATTTTCTTCGTATGTTTGAATTGGAATAGAAAACGAATGCCATGAGAATCCGATTTTTACTTTATCTTCTACTATTTCCTGTCCTTTTGTCGGCACAACCTTATGCAGTCAGACAACTAGGTATCGGAAAAGGATTATCCAACAACTATGTGGTCAGTATAGCCCAGGACAAAGAAGGCTTTTTGTGGTTTGCCACGGAAGAAGGCCTGAATAAGTTCGACGGGACACGCTTCATCACTTATTATAAAAACGAGACGGAAGACGGGTACGGCATTACGGGGAATGAACTGAACCACCTGCTCGACGACCCGGAAGATTCTGTCCTGTGGATAGGAACGCAGCGAACCGGGTTGAATGCCTACGATTATGCGAATGATACTTTTACCATCTACCGGCATAGCGATACGATCCCGGAAAGTCTTATTACGGACGACGTAACCCATATCGCCGCTGCATCCGACGGTAATCTCTGGATTGCGACTTATTGGAAAGGTATCGATTACCTGGATAAGGCAACCGGTCATTTCACCCATTATAATAAAGAAACCGTACCGGAGCTGGTCAGTGATAACATCTGGTCGGTAGTCGACGGAGGAAACGGGAAATTATATATCGGGCATGTGCACCATGGCTTCAGTATCTTTTCCGTTAGGGAGAAGAGGGTAAAGAACTTTATGCACGATCCAGCCGACTCGAACAGCTTGCCGGGTAATGAAGTGCGGTGTGTCTACAAGGATTCGAATAATAATATCTGGGTCGGAACCAACAGAGGCATAGCCTTGTATAACCCGGAGTCGGAGAACTTTATCCCTTTTAATTCGGATAAGAACCTTATGCATTATGTCTATGATATCCGGCAACTCGACGGGAATAAGTTATGGATTGCCATGGAGTTTGGCGGAATTGCCGTTATGGATTTGACGCAACGCCTGTTCCAGTTGCCCGAACAATCCCGGTTTCATTATATCCGCGAAGGGGACGACGGTTATAGTTTGTCTAATTCGAGTGTGAGGTGTATCTTTCAGGATTCGTTTAAAAACGTATGGACAGGTGTATGGGGAGGCGGTATCAATTTCCTGAGTTACGAATCGCCGCAGTTCGGAGGCTATTACTATTCGGCAGACCAGAGTTCTGTGAGTCGCCTGAATAATAAAACGGCTAGCAGCGTTTGTGTGGACGGTCAGGGTAAGTTGTGGATCGGAACCGATGGCGGTGGAATCAATGTCTTTGATAAAGGAACGCGGGTAGCCCTTTACCAGGAAGAAACCAACGATACGTTCGGTAATTCCGTATTGGCAGCTCTGCGTGATTCAGAAGGTAATCTGTGGTTCGGAATGTTTAATAGCGGAGTAAACTATTATGATACGAAGGCAAAGGCTTTCCGTCGCAACATACTTCCTGAAATAGCCAAAGAGGATGTGCGTGCTTTCTATGAGGACGACAGCCGCATGTTATGGATCGGTACCAGTAACGGCTTTTATAAGGTCGATCTTGCCGATAAAAAGATAGAGGGACACTATTCCTTTGAAAACAATCTGATAAGAAGCCTCTTGAAAGACTCCCGCGGACGTTTGTGGGTCGGTTCCTTTGGCGGTGGACTGGGAGTAAGCGATGGCGATTTGCAAAGCTTCAAAGCATTCAGTATAGAAAATCTCTTTCCTTCCAATACGATCAATGCCATTTACGAAGATAGCCGGCAGAACGTCTGGGTCGGAACGGGGGAGGGCCTGGTCTGTTTCTCTCCGTCATCCGGTTGGGATTATAAGGTTTACCGCCGGGAAGAAGGGTTGATGAATACGCATATACGTGCCATAACGGAAGATAACATGGGTAATATCTGGTTGAGTACCAACAAAGGTATCAGTTGCCTCCTGAAAGATCAGGCCGTCTTCTATAACTACGACCATTGGGACGACGTGCCGATGGGTAACTTTATGAGCGGGAGTGTGGCGAAAGATCAGAACGGGGAGATCTATTTCGGTTCTATCAACGGATTATGCCATTTCAACCCGGCATTGGTGTTGGAGAAACGGGAAGCTCCGGCAGCCGTTATTACGGAAATGAAAATATTCGGTCCGCTGGGAAACACCGGCAGCAGCGAGCAGGAAGTTCCTATCGACGGGCAATCGAAGGTGAAACTGAGCTATATGCAGAACAGTTTCAATATCACTTTCAATATACGGAATTACGCATTAGTCAATCAGGTTGAATATGCCTATATGTTGAAAGGGCTCGAAGATGCCTGGTATACCGTCACCGATCCCAATAACGTGACTTTTCGTAATATACCTCCCGGCGATTATCGTTTCCTGGTCAAAACACGTATAAGGAACCAGGAATGGTCGGAAGATATCACGGGGTTGGATATATGTATTACTCCTCCGTTGGCTCTTACCTGGTGGGCGAAAACTTTTTATGTCTTCCTGGCACTTCTCACTTTGCTGCTGATCTCTTATGCCTATAAGCGGAAGGTGGAAATGGAGTCTTTGTATAACCTGGAAAAAAAGAAACACGAACAGGAACAGGAGCTGAACAACGAACGTCTTCGTTTCTATACGAACATCACCCACGAACTCCGGACACCGCTTACCCTGATATTAGGGCCACTGGAAGATTTGTTGAAGCGTAACACGCTCTCTTCCGGCGATTCGCAAAAAATATCCGTGATCCACCAGAGTGCGATCCGACTGTTGAACCTGATCAACCAGATACTTGAATTTCGGAAGACGGAGACGCAGAACAAGAAGCTCTGTGTCAGCCGCGGGAATATAGCTGCCCTGATTTATGAGATCGGGCTGAAATACAAGGAACTGAACCGGAAACCTGGCATAGAGTTCCATATCGAGTTGGAGAAGGAGGATATGCCCCTGTTCTTCGATAAGGAGGTGATCACGATCGTCCTCGACAACCTGATCTCGAATGCGATCAAATATACGGATAAAGGTGTTATCACCCTGAGTCTTTACAATGTCATGCGCGACGGGCTTGCCAAGACCGAAATAAAGGTGAGCGATACCGGTTACGGTATCAGTGCGGAAGCTCTTCCGCACATATTTGATCGTTATTATCAGGAAGGAAGCGGACACCAGGCTTCGGGGACAGGTATCGGCCTGGCATTGGTAAAGAATCTGGTTTTGCTGCATGAAGGCGATATCCGGGTAGAAAGCGCGTTGAATGTAGGAAGTATTTTCTACATCAGCTTATTGACCGATAACACATATCCGCATGTTCTTCATACCGATTCGAATGAAAAGGAGGAAACGAAAGAGGAAGAGATACAGGAGGTTCTTCCCGAACCTTCGGGTAGCGGAAAGCGTATTTTATTGGTCGTAGAGGACAATCAGGATATATGCGATTATATTGTCGATTCATTCTCTGATACTTTCGACGTTAAAACGGCGGAGAACGGAGAAAAAGGGTTGGAACAGGCATTCCACTACATACCGGATATTATCGTCAGCGATATTATGATGCCGGTGATGAACGGGATGGATATGTGTAAAACGTTGAAGGAGGATCTCCGTACCAGCCATATCCCTGTCGTTTTGCTGACAGCAAAAGATTCGTTGCAGGATAAAGAGGAAGGATACCTGATAGGTGCCGATTCGTACCTGACGAAACCGTTTAGTGCTACATTGCTCCATAGTCGTATTCAGAACCTGCTCGATACTCGTAAAAAGCTGGCCGAACGGTTTAGTTCAACCTCTGGCGTCGGTGATAAACGCGCTATTATCGAAGAGTCGCTGAACAAGCTGGATAATGAGTTCCTGGAGAAGATCAATCAGCTGGTCGAGGAGCGCATGTCGTCTGAAAAGATCGATATAGGTTATCTGGCTGATAAGATGTGCATGAGCCACTCTACGCTTTACCGGAAGATGAAAGCACTAACGGGACTTTCTACCAACGAATATATCCGCAAGGTGAAGATGCAATATGCCGAACGTTTATTGCTTGAAGGGAAATATAATGTTTCTGAGGTCGCCTTTATGGTCGGTTTCAACAGCATTGTTTATTTCCGTCAGTGCTTTAAAGAAGAATTCGATGTACTGCCTTCTGAATATCTGAGGCGAATGAAGCAGGAATAAAAAAGAAGGCTCCGCCTCATGCCGCAGGCTTTCTTTTGCCGTTTGCTTCAGCAAACGGATATATAAATGCTCCGGCTTTGCCGGATTCCTCTGTGGGTTTTAACCCCTTTGACATATAATGGTAGTCCCTGCTTTAAAGGGGCTTAAGCCCACAAAGGAAGAGGCTTTGCCTCCTGTCTTTTATATCCGTCTGCTGAAGCAGACGGCAAAATAGAGCCTGCGGCATGGGGGGCTTTGCCCTATAAAAGATAATGAGACAAATAGGCTCAAAACTGACAAAAAGCGAAGCAAACTGTAACGTCCAAACAGTCATTTCGTGTTTTTTTCAAAATGATTTATAATAGCATAATAATGTTTCAAAATGATGCATAAAAGAGTATATATGTAACGTGTATATCCTTCAAAAGATATCTTCCAGAGGAGTGTTTGTTACAATAATTAACAAAAAGTTTTCTTCTTATGTCGGTCTCAGTTCAGTTACATGAAAATTTTATCTCGTTTAAAACGAGTTTTTTTTCGTTTTAAACGAGATGGCAGTTTATTTTAACCGGAATTTAGTGTGAATATAAGTTAAATAGGTATTCCTGAAGAGATTTTTTTACCCATAATCTTATGTTTTTGAATAGTTTATTTCTCTATAATGATCTGAAAACAGTGCATATCCGAAGTGTCATTATTTTGAATAATTGTCTTTTCTTTGAGATAAAAGATGCCGATGTTTTATTCTAGTCTTTTGTGATGATATGATATATTCATAATTGAGATCAATCTGATATTGCTGAACCTTTCGACATTTATATAAAAAGAGACCTCTCTGTATAAAGTCTTATACAGCGCCTTCTGCGACCACTTGATATAGCATTTTGATATTCTGAAAGTCCGGATATACGCTGTTCAGCAATATACCCGGACAAAAGTGAGGGAAGGGGACGGTTATTTCAATTCAAATGCCACTTTGCTGCGGATGTCGGTTGCCGATGCACCGATCAGTGTCTCGAACTGTCCCGGTTCGGCAACCCATTCGTGCTTACCGTCGTCAAAGAAACTCAGTGCATCCGTACCGATGGTGAAAGATACCTGTTTTACTTCTCCCGGCTGTAGGTAAACCTTTTGGAAACTTTTCAGTTCCTTGACGGGGCGGGGGAGGGATGATTTCTTGTCGCTGATATAAAGCTGTACGACTTCCGCGCCTTCGCGGTCACCTGTATTTTTTACGGTCAGGGTGAACGTGATAGGTTCGTCTTTTGCAATCGCTTTCTTATCGGCTGTTACTTTTCCGTATTCGAATGTTGTGTAACTCAGGCCATGGCCGAAGCTGAAAAGCGGCCGGGTTTTCTGTTTGTCCGCCCAACGGTAGCCGACGAAGATACTTTCGTTGTACTTCTCGTCTACCAGGTTGCTGCCGTCGTTTCTGGGAGTACCCGGATATTCACCCAACTGGTGTGCACCTACATCCTGTAAAGAGACAGGGAAAGTGAACGGCAGCTTACCGGATGGATTTACATCTCCCAACAATACCGAAGCAATAGCATTCCCCGCTTCCGAGCCCAGATACCACGCCTGTACGATGGCCGGAACTTCTTTCACCCATGGCATGGCGATGGCATTCCCGGAAATATTAACCATGATCAGGTTTTTGTTTGCCTGAGCCAGGGCAGCTATTACCTGATCCTGTCCGTAAGATAAACCCAATTCTTTGCGGTCTGCATCCTCACAGTCCTGGTGAGCACTCTTGTTCAGACCGCCGATAAAGATCACATAGTCGGCTTCTTTGGCTACGGCTACGGCTTCGGCTATTAATTCCTCCGGCGAACGGTTGTCTTCCAGATCCTGTCCGGACTTTACTCCATTGTATTCACCACTCGGATCGCCTACATAACCACGTGCATAAACGACTTCGGCTTTGTCGCCCACTCGCTTGCGGATGCCATCCAGCGGAGAGAGTTCGTATTTCACTTTCAGGGAAGAAGAACCACCGCCTACGGTCATCATCTTGACGGCATTTTCACCGATAACGGCTATTTTCTTTGCGCGGCTCAGGTCGATAGGGAGCACATTATTCTTGTTCTGCAATAAGACGATACCTTCTTCACCGATTTGGCGGGCTGCGGCAAAATGTGCATCCGAGCAAAGTGAGCCGTAAGGACGGTTTCTATCCATATTCGTGCGATAAGCCAAGCGAAGGATACGTCTAACCTTATCATCCAGTTCTTTCGTGCCGACTTTACCTTCCCGGATCAATTGAAGATAGGGGTCTGCCAGGTAGTAATTATCGTAAGCGTTACTTGCCCCGTTGGATAATCCGTTGGTCCAGCTTCCGAACTCCATATCGAGCCCGTTGGTTATGGCTTGTTGTGTATTATGAACGCCTCCCCAGTCGGAAACGACAACGCCGTCGAAACTCCATTCGCCTTTCAGGATATCGTTCAGCAGATACTGGTTATGGCAACCGTGCTGGTCTTTGTAAAGATTGTAAGAACCCATGATTGCCCAAGCTTTCCCTTCCTGGACAGCGGCTTTGAAAGCGGGTAGATAGATTTCATACAGGGCACGGTCGTCTACAATGACGTTGGTTGTGTGGCGGTTTACTTCCTGGTTATTCAGTGCATAATGTTTTACACAAGCTGCCACACCATTCTGTTGAACGCCCTGTACATAGGGAACTACTATTTTTCCGGCCAGATAAGGGTCTTCACCCATATATTCGAAGTTACGTCCGTTCAATGGTGAGCGATAGATGTTTACGCCGGGGCCCAGCAGCACCGTTTTGTTACGGTAGCGGGCTTCTTCGCCGATACTCTTACCGTACAATAAAGCTATTTTCGGATTCCAGGTAGCAGCCAGGCAGGTCAGTGCCGGGAAAGCTACGCAAGAGTCGTTGGTCCATCCGGCTTGCTCCCATTCATCCCATAATACTTCGGGACGGATACCATGAGGGCCATCGGTCATCCAAAATTCAGGAATACCCAGACGAGCCACTCCCGGCGAACAAAACTTGGATTGCGCGTGTGTCAATGCCACTTTCTCTTCGAGTGTCAGGCGCGATAAGGCGTCTTCCACACGTTCTTCTATCGGTTTATTGTTATCCAGATAAACCGGAATGCTTTGTTGTGCCTGGACAAATGCAGGAAACAACAACAGGGAGCAAGCAATATACTTAATCAGTTTCATGTCGTTTTATTGTGCTTTTAAACTTAGTGAGCGGATATATTCTTTCTGAATGGTACAGTTTTGTAACCGGCTGTTCTCTATAAATTCCATCAGAGCCGCTTTAGCCTCTTCCTGATCCGGACGAGCTTCGCGTATCTCCTGATAAGTACTCCGGGGAGCTTCCGAGAAAGCAACGATACGGTCCCAATTCTCAGGAGTTTTAATACCGACGAAAGAGGACTCATCGATCTTTTTATAAGGCCAGAAGGTCCAGCCGATATTGTTTTCCTGCATGACGTGGCAGAAAGCATTTTGCCAGGCTGTCGTGTTATGTCCGATCTCTCCCATGTACATGGGTAAGTTCACGCGGTCGCGGAAGTCGATGATCTCCTGGATAGCGGCTTTTGTCGCTTCTCCGCCGTAACGGTGGCAGGTGTACATGATCTTATCGTCGAAGGTGGAATCGGTGAACGGTCGGAAATTGCCGTTCCACTGGGCACCGCCCAGCAAGATGATATGGTTGGTATCCACTTCACGGATAGCGGCTGTAACCCGTTTGTATAACGGCTCCAATTTGCCGTTTAGTTCTTCCATATTACTGAAATAGGGGGCGATAGGCTCGTTAATCAATTCGTAACCCAGGATTACGGGCTCATTCTTATAATACGTTGCGATCTTCTTCCAGATGTCGCAGAACTGTTGCTGGCTGGCTTCGCTTTCAAAGAGCCAGGGATAACCGTAGCTGTCGTCGATGTTATCGCCAGTCTGTCCGCCTGGTGCATCGTGCATGTCGAGGATCAGGTATAACCCGGTCTCCCGGCACCAGTTGACCACACTGTCTATGCGGGCGAAGCCATCCTGGTTGGAAGTCAATCCCATATAATCCTCGTCGGTGAAGAGTTTGTAATGGAAAGGGATACGGATGGTATTGGCACCTGTCCCAGCGATGAACTGCACGTCGTCGCGGGTGATATAATTGTCTTTGAATGACTTCCAGAACTCAGCGGTAAAGTCGGGACCGACCATTTCACACAGCATTTGGTTGATACGTCCCGGTGAGTTCGTTTTGCTGAAGCCGAACATATAACCTTCGGGATTCAGCCAGTTGCCGAGACTGGTTCCCCGGATGAAGAACTTTTGCCCTTTGGGGGTGACCAGGTCGGTTCCGGAGATACGCATAAATGCTTCCGGGGGCATATCGGTCGTGTCTGTATCCGTTATTGCGGCGTCCTGCCGGCATCCGGTAAAGGATACCAGCAGAAGCAGGATCATTAAATATAGATTCTTTTTCATATCTGTTATTCTACTGTGAATGTTGTTTGTAATCCTTCTGCACTGTTGGGGCCGACCCAGAGATTGAACTCGCCTGGCTCTACTACTTTCTGCATATCTATGTTCCAGAATGCCAGTTCTTCGGCTGGGAGAGAAAAGGTGACGGTTTTCTTCTCACCCTGCTTCAGGGAAACGCGTTGGAAACCTTTCAATTCTTTGACCGGACGGGTAACAGAGCCGAAGATGTCCTGTACGTACAATTGTACTACTTCTGTTCCGTCGTATTTACCGGTATTGGTCAGGTCGAAACTGATTTCCAGTGTTCCGTTGGCAGCCAACTTATCGGTGGTCAGTTGCAGGTTGTCGTATCCGAATGTGGTGTACGACAATCCGTAACCGAAGGGGAACAGGGGATCGAAGCCGGCATCCATATAGAAAGAGGTACAGCCCAGCGAAGTCTGTCCGGCTTCCAGCGGAATAGCATCGATCAACGTTTCCTGGCGGGAAGCAGGGCGTCCTGTGTTGTTATGGGCATAGTAAACGGGTATTTGTCCTACCATCTTCGGGAAGGTAACCGGCGTTTTACCGCTCGGTGCCACTTTTCCGAAAAGCAGGTCGGCAATAGCCGGGCCACCCATCGTTCCCGGGTGGAAAGCGTAGAGAACGGCATTCGACTGGTTTACTTCCTGCTTGATCGTCAATGGACGGCCTGCCATGATAACGGTTACGAGGGGTTTCCCTGTCTTTGTCAGGGCGGCAATCAGTTCGCTTTGCGCTCCCTGCAGGTGTAAGTCTGCTAAAGAATGGGCTTCACCCGAGAGGATAGACTCTTCCCCGACGCATACCAGTACGGCGTCCGCACGTGCGGCGGCCCTTACGGCTTTGGAGATATTGCTTGTGTTCTTGTCGCGGCTGTAACCTAATCCGGGTTCGTAGATAAACTGTACCTTGTCGCCATACATCTCTTTCAAGGCTGCCAGTACGGTTTGAGTATGTATTTTTTCTCCATCGAATACCCAGGTTCCCATCTGGTCGTGAGGAGCATCCGCCAACGGACCTACGACCGCAATGGTACGGATCTTATCGGTGAAAGGTAAGGTCTCCCGGTCGTTCTTTAACAGGATAACCGATTGCTCTGCTGCTTCTTTGGCTTTGGCGAGGTGTTCAGGTGCATATTTTACATGTTGGTCTGTGTTTACATAAGGATTATCGAACAGTCCCAGACGGAACTTAAGACGAAGGATGTTGCGTACCGCATTGTTGATAGCCGCTTCCGATATCTTCCCTTCTTTTACAAGTTCTTCCAGGTGGCGGATAAAGGTACCGCTGACCATTTCCATATCGATGCCGGCATTAACCGATTTCAAGGCAGCTTCTTTTTCGTCTTTACAGAAGCCGTGGGAGATCATTTCGGCTGTCGAAGCCCAGTCGGTAACGACCATGCCATCGTATTTCCATTCATCGCGCAGTACATCTTTCAGGATAAAGGTATTTCCTGTCGAAGGAATACCGTCATTATCGTTGAAAGACGTCATAAAGGTGGCACATCCGGCTTTCGCTGCCGCTTCGAACGGAGGAAAATAGACGTTACGCATCTGGCGTTCGGGAATGAATGTCGAATTATAATCGCGTCCCCCTTCTGCTGCTCCGTAGCCGATAAAGTGTTTGGCACAGGCTGCGATGGAGGTCGGATCGTTTAGGGAATCGCCTTGAAACCCTTTTACCATGGCTACACCCATGACGGAGCTTAGATACGGATCTTCGCCGCAACTCTCGGCGATTCGTCCCCAGCGGGGATCGCGTGAGATATCGATCATCGGGGCAAACGTCCAACGGATACCGTCGGCAGATGCTTCGATAGCGGCTACGCGGGCACCGTCCTGCACGATCTGAGGATTGAAAGTAGCGGCTTGTCCCAGGGGTATTGGGAATATTGTTTTATATCCGTGAATGACATCACGCGATATCAACAGGGGGATACCCAGCCGGGATTCTTCCACCGCTACTTTCTGTATCTCATTGACTTTTCCAGGGTCCGTCACATTCAGTAACGAACCGATCTCTCCTTTGCGAACCTGTCCTGCAATTTCATCCATGCTGCCAAACGGGCTCAACTGGTTCATCTGACCGATTTTTTCGGATAAGGTCATTTTGCCGAGTAGTTCTTCCACTTGTCTTTCGACAAGTGAATCTTTACCGCTCCCGGAAGGCTGACTGCATGCCATCAGGGTAAGAGCCAGCAGGCCGGTGTAGAATATCGTTGATCTTACTGTTTTCATGGTTGTTATATGATTGTTGTAAAGGGCGGATAAACGCCGCCCCTACATGGTAACTGTTAATACGGATTCTGAACGATAGTCCCTTTTGCCGCTTCGATTTCACTCTGCGGGATCGGGAGGTATTTCTTGTTGATAGTCCATTGAACGCGTTCGGGGATACCGTCTTTCACGTATGAGCCACCTTTTTTATCCAGTACTTTTCCGCCTTTGGCTTTCAATACCTCTTCGGCTTTACCGAAACGAATCAGGTCGAAGTAACGTTTTCCTTCACCTACAAATTCACGGCGGCGTTCCTGCAGAAGATTATCGAGGCTTGCATCGACCGGAGCAACCCCTGCACGTTCGCGAACCTGGGTCAGGTAGCCTTTAGCTGCACCTGTATCTCCTGTACGTGTTGCCAGTTCGGCGGCATTCAGCAATGTCTCTGCATAGCGATAGATACGGAGATTGTTGTCCCAGTTCAGGTCGGGATCACCTACACAACCGGCATTACCTCCGATGCGTCCCAGATATTTGCGTAGGAACAGGCCTGTGTTCTGGTAACGGCCTCCGTAAGTAACAGTTATACCTTTAGCTGCATTGTCGGCTATGTATTTATCCATATTCAGGATACCGGTGTCGCGACGTTTGTCGTTGGCTTCATAAGTATCATAAGCCTCTTTGGCAACGGCTTCAAATCCCCAGCCGCCAACATAATCCGGACTGCCGCTCAGGCCGTCGATACCGATCATGGCAGGGACTACGGTGCCTCCGGTAAAGTTGGCGTCATCCCAGGTTCTCTTGCCACCTTTGGCTATGTAATTGATGTCGAAGATCGTCTCGTTATTCCATTCGAACTCTGTTTCCCAGAGATTTTCGAACGGTTGCAGGGAGTATTCGCCTGAAGAAATGATATCCTTCATATATGCCAGAGCTTTTGCATATTTGGATTCATCCTGTTGGTACATCACATATTCTGCATATAGCATGGAGGCCATCGCCTGTGTGACACGACCGGCCCACTCGGCCGGTTGTTTCATCGGAAGCACTTTGCTGTCGAGCACTTCGGCCAGGTCTGCTTCCACCAGGTCATACACTTCTTTCGCCGTTTTCTGTTCTGCGATATACGGGAAAGTAAGGTTCACATCATAGTAAGGAACATTGCCCCATAACTTCCACAGGACGGAATAATACCAGGCACGCAGTACGCGGGCTTCGGCGGTCAGCTTTTTCTTATCTGCGTCTGCCATTTCGATTGCTTCGACATTTGCAATCACAAGATTCGAACGGTTGATACCCGAATAGCTGGTCGTCCATGCGCCACCGATTGTTTTGATGGGGTCTGACTGGTATTGGGAGATCAGATGGATCTCACCCTGGTCGCTGGTACTTCCGCCGCCTACATATACATCATCGCTCATGCAGTCGTATACCAGGCTTAAAGGTGCCCATCCTGAGAAGTAGTCATACCATTGAAGTGGATCGTAAGCAGCGGTAACTGCTTCCATGATACGACTTTCCGAGTTGTAATACCCGTCAATGGGCACACTGCTGGAAGGCTCTACGGATAAGAAATCGTCTCCGCATGAAGTTGCTCCGAATATTGCCAGAGCTGCACAAGAAGCTATAATTATCTTTTTCATGTTGTTTTGTCTTTATTAATGTTAGAAATTAAGGTTTAAACCAACTGTAAACGTACGAGCCTGCGGATAGATACCTCTGTCGATACCTGAAGAGGCATCGTAGGAAATTTCAGGATCGAATCCTTTGTAACCGGTCAGCGTGAGCAGGTTTTCGGCTGCTACATATACACGAAGACTAGAGATGAATACTTTGGACGTCAATGTCTTCGGCAATGTATAACCCAATTGGATGTTTTTCAGGCGCATGTATGAACCATTCTTAACGTAGAGGTCTGAAACACGGTAGTTATCATTGTTGTTGGCCCAGGTGAAGCGGGGAACTGTATTTGAAGTCCCTTCACCGTGCCAGCGATCCATCATGTCGGCAGAAAGGTTTACATATCTCAGGTCGAGACGGCGGGTGGCATCGAATATATCGTTGCCGATAGAACCGGCGATCAGCATGCTGAAATCGATATCTCTCCACGAAGCCTGGAAGTTAAGGCCGTATGTCCAGTCAGGAGTACCTTTGCCGATCTTTGTCCGGTCGGTATCGCTGATCTTTCCATCTTCGTTTACATCGATAAAGATAACATCACCGGGTTCGGCGTTAGGCTGAAGCTTTTCTCCCTTATTGTTTACGTAAGCATCGATCTGTGCCTGATTCTGGAAAATACCGGCTGTCTTGTAACCGTAGAAGTAGGGATAAACTTCCCCGTTCTCTGCGCGGCTGACATTACCCAGCTGGTGAACGTTATCCATCATTTCAAAACCATCCGAGTTGCCCAGGTTGATCAGTTTGTTTTTCAGGTAACTGATATTACCACCGATCCGGAAGTTCCAGTCGCCTGAACCGAACTTATATCCCAGATCCACTTCAACACCTGAGTTTTCCATCTTACCTACGTTACCCCAAGGCTTAGATTCTCCCAGATAAGAAGGGATACTCATTTCTTTTAGCATGCCGTTTGTTTTCTTTTTGAAATAATCGACATTCAGTGTCAGTGAATTATTAAAGAATCCAAAGTCGAGGCCGGCATCGTATTGTTCCGATTCTTCCCATCTCAGGTCGGCATTAGGAGTACCCGACGGCTTGCTACCCATAATGATCTGCTGGCCTGCGCCGCCACCGAATACATAGTTATTGCCGGTTGCAACATTGGCTGTATAGCGGAAAGCTCCGATATTTTCATTACCATTCTTACCCCATGACAGGCGCAGTTTGGTACTGGTCAGCCATTCCGGACGTTTTTCCATAAAGGATTCGTTCGTGATGTTCCACCCCAAAGAGACGGAAGGGAATGTTGCCCATTTGTTGTTGGGCCCGAAGTTGGAAGATCCGTCGCGGCGTACGGTCATCTGTAACATATAACGTTCGTTGTAGTTGTAGCTGATACGGCCGAAATAGGAAGCCAGTGTGGAAGGGTCGAACATGCCGCCGTATACATCGCGTTTGCCGTCGGAGGCCAGTCCGGATGTGAAATCGAGGTTGGCTTTGTCTTCCAGTTCCGCAATCATATCGTATGCACTACCGCCTATCTTACGACCGGTATATTTCTTGGCTGATTGCCCTAATACGACTGCAAACGAATGAGATCCGAATGTCTTGTCATAGGTCAGGATATTTTCGAGCTGCCACGTACAGCCCCGGTTCATTTCCGACCATACTTTCGATTTGTCGTTGTGGCTGTTCACTGCCAGGTAATACGCCTTGCTCCATCCGTCTTTTCCCCAGAAGGCCAGGTCGGCGCCATAAGAGGTCTTAAACTTCAGATTATCCCACAAAGTTAGCTCAGCGAAGAAGTTGGCCACGAATTTATCCGAGTTGTTTACTTCTCCCGGCAGGGAAAGATATCCCAGCGGATTACTGATCTCATTGAAGTCTTTGCCCGGAATAGTTACCAAACGACCGTTCTTTTTGTCTCTGACCAGGTCGCCGTATTGCTTAATCTCGTCGGCATATTGTTTGTACAAAGCCTCTTCGTCATCGGCATATACTCCCATCAGAGGGGAAAGGAACATAGCATTACCCAACGCGGAACCAGTTAATGAGTTTGCTTCAATACCTGAGTTCTTAATGCGGGAATAAGCTGCATTTACCCCGACAACCATTTTGTTTAACCAATTGCGTTTTTTGCTTTCGTCGAACATAGTATAGGTAGAATTGGAGCGTAAGGTCAAACGTTTGTAGTTTGAGCGGTCGTAATCGCCACCGACAATACCTTCCTGGTTGTAATAACCCAGGGATAGGAAATAATTGATTTTTTCTGTGGCGCCGCTTACACTTACCTGATGGTTCTGCACCGGGGCATCATAGTTGAAAGTTTCCTTCTGCCAGTTTGTTCCCGTACCGTACTGGGCAGGATTTTCGTACATATTGCCTTCGCCTGCATAGTTACTGGCTTCGTTCATCAAGGTGGCATACTGTGTGCCGTTCAGCAATTCACGTTCTTTCCAGGGGCGTTGCCATCCGTAAGAAAAGTCGTAAGTCACTTTTACTTTACCTTCTTTTCCGCTCTTGGTTGTTACCAGAACAACGCCATTGGCAGCACGTGCACCGTAAACAGCTCCTGAAGCTGCATCTTTCAGTACTTCGATAGAAGCAATGTCATTCGGGTTCAGATAGTCAATACCGCCGTCGATGGCCATACCGTCAATAATATAAAGGGGGTCGGAATTGTTGATGGTACCGATACCACGTATGCGGATTTTGGCTTCTGATCCCGGCTGACCATTGGTTGTGGTTACTTGCACACCCGATGCCAAACCTTTCAGCGCATTATCCACACGAACGGGAGCTGTTGTACTCAGGTCGTCGGCAGAAACCCGGGCAATGGAGGCGGTAACCACACTCTTCTTTTGAACGCCATAACCGATAACGACTACTTCGTCCAGAGCCTGGTTATCTTCTTTCAGAATAATTGATAAAGGATTATTATCCGAAGCCTTCACCGATTGAGCTAAATAACCTATAAAAGAGATTTCGATGATGGAGCCTTGCTCTACATCAGGAATTGAGAACATACCATCCAGATCCGTTATTGTTCCGGTCGTGGTTCCTTTTATCGCCACATTTGCGCCGGTAACAGGCTCACCCTGGGTGTCTTTCACTTGTCCGTTTACCGTAAGTTTCTGGGCAAACAAGAATGTAGGGAATAGTAACAGGCATAATAAAGGAATGATTCTTTTATAAAGCCGCTTTTTTACTAAAATGCTTTTCATAAGATAAATACATTTTTAAAGTTAACATACTAATCATTTTACTTTTATTGTACTTGCAAAAGTAAAGTGTGGTTTGTGGGTCTCAATAGTCAGGTAAATAGGAGAAGTAAACTGGCATATTTGTTATATGGCTGATATGCAGTTGTATATATGTTATAAATAAATGAAAAAAGTAAGTTGTTATATAAGGTCAAGGAGGCTTTTAACTCCACTTTAGCGCTCTATTTTTCCCAAAGATTTTACGATTTCCGCAAAATGTTCTTTAGGAACGACTGCTTTACTGCGTGTTTTCAATCGGTTGTTGTAGACTGTTTGGGCGGAGCAATGGAGGAATTCGGCTATTTTTACACTGTCGCTGATTCCCAAACGAACCAGGGCATAGATACGGAGCTCGGTATTTAGCAGTTCCCCTTCTTTGGGCATGATTTGTTTATCCGGTTCGAGTAATGCATTGAAATCGGAAACAAAGTCCGGATAGATGTGTAGGAAAATAGCATCGAAATTGCGATAAAATTCTTTTAGTTCATTAGCGGCCATTGAAGAGGTATCCGTCATCTTTTTCACTTCGTCTATCATACCGGTTTTGACCTTCCGGTTTATATTTTTCCTGTATTCATCGAGTTTACTGATATAGTTTGAACATATGTTGAATACATAACCGATGTATTCTTCTTTGACATAGTTTGATTCCGTTAAATTATTGTTCGCTTCCAATAATTGTCCGTTCAATGATTGGAGTTGGTTATTCACTTCAGCCAGTTGTCCATGAGCCTGTTCGAGTTCTTCGACATGTTTATTCAGGCTCTGATTGGCTTTGTTCAGTTTCTTTCGTGACTCTTTCAGCCGCTTCATTTGTAATCCAATGAAGAATACGGCGGCAAGCAGAATCAATAGTAACATGCTTACGATGAACAGATACTGGCGTAAATCAGCTTCTTGCTTTTTATTTCTTTGTTCATAGGTTTTATGGATAGCGTCCAAGGCAGATGAAATACCGATCATACGTATCCTGTTTTTGTATAGCTGTGCACATCCAAGACAATAGTTAAGATACGAATAGGCGCGGTCTGTGGCTCCCCTTTCATAGAGGGTTTTTCCAAGTTCTTCCAGTGAAGCGATATCGTGGTTGGCCGACCGGATATCAGCCATGGCTGATAAAATGAGGTAACGAAGATATTCCTCTTCGTTACCTTCGTCTCTATTCATTATTGCTAAAATATATGCATTCATGGCCTCCTTTCTGGAATCGAAAGATGCAGAAGCCAACGATAACCCCAACTGTTCTTTTACTTCTTCGGCCATAGGAGTTCCGTTATACTGCCATCCTTTGTACCATAAATAATAGGGATGATTATCCGGTATACTGGAAAAAATGGAATCCCGGTATATCTTTTCCTGGGCATAATAAAGTATGCTTTGTTGGGAGTCTTCCCCGGAATATTGACCGTAATGCGAATAGAGATACATCATCTGTCCGTAATAATCCGTTTTGGCATAAGATGACAGATTATCGATATTTATTTCATTCAAGGCATCTAGTGCTTCTTTCAGGAATCCGGTGGCCGATAATATAAAAGATTGTTCGATATTCCATTGTGCAACCCATTGCGGATTATTCAGTTTCCGGGCGATATCCAGGTTTTTGTGTATATAACTCAATGCCGAATCACTGTCGTATACCATAAATTCTTCATAGAATAGTTTATTCATCCAGTATTGTTCTTCATCCGTCTGAACTTTCTGTTCCATTTTTCTTAGTTCTTCAATTCGTTTTTCTTTAGCAACGACAAAAGTCTCCTTTTTTGCGAGGAGTGAGTCAAGGCTTTGTAGCATTTTTTCGATGTTATCGGATACTGATTGCCCGTCGGCATATCCTGAACAAACGAATGAAGGAATGATAAATAATAGTATTATCCTGATATACATTGTTGTCTGATTTAAGGTTTACGGGTCAAAGATAAAAAAAGAGGATGAATCTCACCCTCTTTTTTATTCAGAATTAGTCAGTAATAGTTATCATTAAATATTCTCTTGATCTGTTCGTAGCAATTTGAGATCTAAAATATCGCCAGTAATATTTTTAAGTCGAGCTGCGATCTTGATCGTTATATTATTTTTTCCTTTGGTTAACTCCTCCGGGATTGGGATAAACTCAGAAAAGTAGGAGGTTACCAGATTCATATCTGCCTTATTGCGAGTAAAGGTTTTGATTATTCGACCATCCACCAGTACGTCAAAAGTAAATTCATCCTGATCATTTGCACGAAACGCAAAATAAAGGGATTGTTTTTCATTCGGTAGTGCTCTTAGGTTATACATAAAGTATCCGCCATTGGTTGCTCGTCTCCAGGATGCAGTTGCATCATATTTCTCTGCCATGCTATTTACTGTTTCCATTTTGTGCATTTGTTCGGAATCTTTATCCCCTATATTGACAGCATCAATACTCATGATGCCCAAACTTGTGTTCCGATTATGAAAAGTCGAACCATCTGTTATTGTTTGTTTGTAGTCTTCTATTTTTTCTATATGAAGCATATAAATGGCATAACGGCTGAAGTGAATACGATTAAAAGGAATAAAAGTTATTTCGTTTCCTTGCTTTGGTGAATATCGAAACATTAATTCGTTTCCGGTTATCCGTCTCATATTTTGTTTGATCTCTTCCGTAGAACCAATCAATACTGGAGTATCCGACATAGGGATCATTGTGTTTGCAACAGTTTTACGACTATGCCGGAATTCACTTTTATCAATATTTGTATTGTTGATTTTTGTTCCTAATACAATAGGTCCGTAAGTCACTGAAAAATATCTTTTACTCTCTTTTAGAGGATCGATATTAAGTAAGGGAGTAAAAGAAATGATGATTTCATCTCCATCAGACCATTCACGTGAGATACACAAATACCCTTCTTCAGATATGGCGGATTTAATATTTTTGCCATTTATTTTAAGTGAAAAGTCTCCTTTTCCCGTCCACAACGGTTTCCTGATTTTTAGGTCAAATGTTTTAGGAGCTGAGGTTTGAACAGTCAATATAGACTGGTTTTCATCAGGAAAGCGGGTACATTGTTTTAAGATTATACCTTTTTCTTTCCATTCCACCTGAGAAGCCATAAAAAGATTGACATAAAGAGAATTATTTTTGTGAGCATAGATCATTTTGGCAAACTTTGCAGGTGCTTCAAAGCCTGTTCCTGTGCAACACCAGAACGAATGATATTTTGTTCCGTATATTTTATAATGGCCGGGACGCATGGAGGTATAATAGCAACACATTCCTTCTTCCGGGTCAAAGTTTGCTAGAATATGGTTATAAAGAATTCGTTCATAATAATCTATTCTTTCCGGTTTGGCATCGGTTTGATACAAACTTTCTGTAAGTCTCATCATATTTACGGAATTACAGGATTCCGGACCTCCATATTGTGGAACTTTCTGTTCAAACATTTTTTCTTCAAAGAAATGTTCTCCTGTACTGTTACCGCCATTTACCCAAGTATGTTTTTGTACAACGATGTTCCAGAAAAGGTTAGCAGCATCATAATAGGCTTTATTATCAGTATACTGGTACACTGCGTTAAATCCTGTAAATTTGGGGATTTGTGTATTGGCATGCCAACCGTTCAGAATATCTTTTCCTTCGGAGAGCGGAATCCACATATCTTCATCATTTAATTGTTTAGCCCATTCCAGGTATTTTTTGCTTCCCGTTATGGTGTATACATTGATATAAGATTCGTTGATGGATCCATGTTCGCAAACCAGTAATTTTTGAATATTTTCATGATTTAATTTATTCAGTACTTCATTACCGAACCAATCAGCCATCCTGATCAATATGGGTTTTGCTTCCTGAATTCCGCACAATGTATATATGTTATAGAGTCCCAGCATAATTTTATTCATAATGTACACTGGTTCCCATGTCTCATTTATAAATGGATTGGATGTCCTAAAATCTCCGTCTATAACATCTTCAAATACATGTTTACCGTTGATGGTAGCTAGCAGATAGCCATCACCGTGGGCATCCTGGCATTGTTTCATTTCTTCTACGATATAATTTAACCGGTCAAGGATCTTTTTATCGTTGGTTGCCTGGTACATCATAGACATGGAGGACATGTAAAAGCCAAGAATATGTCCGGCCAAAGGTCCTCCTCCCCACACATTTTCAGACTCCCAGAAAGGATAAGGTTGTGCTTTTGGTGTTAAACCTGCTTCACGGCGAAACCATGATAAGAGCCTGTCTGGTTCCAGTGTTAAAAGATATTCATGGTCCAAATCCTGAATGTGTTTGAACTGACCGTCTGTGATTCTAACGGCACTTAATGGGAAAAGGTCTATTTTGTTTTCCTGTAATGGTTTTACCATTTCTTGGGAGAACAGAGGTTGTATACTTGATAATAGACAGATTGTAAATAGAAATATCTTTTTCATATGAATAAATTTAATGGATGATTCTAATAGGAGAATATAATAACATATTCTCCTATTTGTAAATACTTATTGTAAATAAGCTGGATTCTGTGTTAGCTTCAGGTTTGAAGTAAGAACTGTTTCTGGAATTGGAAATACAGTTTTATAATCTCCGGCAGGTTTATGGGATAACCAACTCTTTTTTGTGAATAACCCAAAACGGATCATATCCCGTCTTCTCTGGGCTTCCCAGGCAAATTCCCACCCTAATTCATCATATAAACGTCCAAATTGAATAGGGTCTTGGTTTCCTGGGTCTACAATAATGTATTTTTCTACATAACCATATTTGTAAACGGAGTTTTGCCTGAGTTGATCATCGGTAACTATTGCTTTAGACGGAGTGTTCTTAAATGCCCGTTCCCGTACTTGGGTCACTAATGCTCCGGCTCCGGGTTGATTAGTACGTAAAAGGCATTCTGCTTTCATCAATAGTATTTGTGCATACCGGAAGAACGGAAAATCAGTATCGGAGCTTGTCGGTGTTTTGGGGGCTACTTCAAACTTATTCATCCGGTATCCTTCAAATTCCTTGACATAACTGCCATCCGGTATATCTTTCCCGATAATGAAAGGTTTGCCAGGCTCATCATATACTCCATAAAGCATATTACCATCTATGTCATATTGTTGCCCGCGTAGCCAGGTATCATCTATTCGACTGTCGTCTACGTCATATGTATCAATAAATTGGGTAACTCCCATTACTGTTCCACTACCCCAGGGAGTTACTTCTAGATCGAATTTCTTTTTCAATTCACTTTGCCAGGAGCGCATATGCATATCGTTTCCTCCGGCAAGTGTTTTATCGAAAGGAATAGCGAAGATGACTTCTTTGGAGGTTTCTACTCCTGATGATTTGAACGAATCTTTATAATTAGAGGATAATTCACATTTTCCACTGTTGATAATGTCGTCACATTGGGTAATACATTCCTTCCAGCGATTTTCTCCTGTATACACTTCGGCATTCAGATAAACATTTGCTAAAAGAGCTTTGGCTGCCCATTTTGTCATGCGCCCGTACATGTCGGTTCCTTGCTCTTCACTTAATTTAGGAGTTACTTCAAGTAATTCATTGACTACAAAGTCATAAATTTCCTTGCGACTGCTTTTTTCGGGTAACTCACTAGAAATATTTGTAACTAATGGAGCATCTCCGAAGTTGTCACAAATTAACCAATAATAAAAAGCTCGTACCGCTCTTAATTCCATGAGTCCGTTTTCTTTTTGTTCGGGGGATACAGTCGGGATTTTACCACTTTCTATCTGTTCTATCGCATTGTTTGCTAGTAGTGCACCTCGATACATCCAGTTCCAGATATCTGCAACATTACTTTGCTCCGAATTCCAGTTATGATAATGAAAGCGCATATACTGTCCTCCATCATACCAGCCGGTAGCAGTCGGAGGAGAAACGATCGCATCGGCACTTACTTCCTGGGCAGTCCAGAAACCGGTATGACTGAAAACGTTTCTCATAGGAGGATAGACACAAGCAATGACTGAGTTGAAATCCTGCTCCGAATAATTATAGCTTTGCTCGGTAACGGAGGAGAACACATTCTCTTTTAAGTCATTACAACTCAGTATTGAGCCGATCAAAAGAATAGAAAAGACTATTCCTGTTATTTTGTGATATGTTTTCATCTTTTTTTGATTTAAAATTTGAATGATACACCGAAAGTATATGTTCGTGCTGAAGGATATCTATATCGGTTATCAACACCAGGAGACATTCCGCTGATGGGTGTTTCTGGATCGATACCATTGTATCCTGTAATAACGGCCAGATTGGATATGGAACCGAAAAAGCGGATGTTGTTCAGCCAATTCACTTTAGTATTATAGGTATAACCTAAAGTGAGATTGTCTATTTTCCAGTAGTTTCCGTTTTCGATGTAATAACTTACGTAAGCCAAAGCCTGGTCGAAGGCAAGAGGTTTTTTTCCATAAACAGGTTCGAATGCTTTTTCCATGGCATTCCAGCCCGCAGTGAACATGGCAGGGGAAGCGTGAAATGCTTCTGCTGTATTCCATATTTGGAATCCGAATGCTCCACGCATCGTAATACCCAAGTCAAAGTTCTTGTATCTGAATGTATTATTCCAATTCAGGTAATGTTTGGGTAAGCCGTTTCCAATTACTTTTTTGTCTGACGACTGAGCTTCAACAATTGGTTTGGGATTGCCATCTTTATCTTCAATGATCCAATGTCCGTTGTCGTCGATATCGATAGTCTTGTATCCCCAGAAATTTCCAAAGGGTTGTCCTTCTTCTATTCTATGGGTCGGCTGTTGGATAGGTGAGCCTGTCCAACCTTCATCTCTATATGTGCCCGCTGTGAACTTATCGTCAGAGAATGAGAGCATTTTATTAGAATTGGTTGAATAGTTTATGTTTGTGATCCACTGAAAATCACTGCTTTTGATAGGGGTGGCCTGTAGTGATACTTCTATCCCACTGTTACGCATGGAGCCTCCATTAGCCGTGATTGTTGAGAAAATATAAGGAGGAGAGGGTACATTATAATTCCAAATTAAATCTTTGGTATTTCTTCGGTAGAAGTCTATACTACCGGTTAGGCGTTCATCGAAGAAGCCCAGATCCAATCCGATGTTTATTTCCTCTTTTTTCTCCCATCGCAGATCGGGATTTGTATTGGAATCTGGTCGTATGGCTTTGATCCAGGAATTCCCGAAATAGGTGTAATCTCCAAAGCTTAATACATTGAGTGACATATACGGATTGCCGGGTTCTGTACCTGTAATACCGAAGCCTGCACGTAATTTTAAGGAGGAAAGGAAGTCCATACTGCGTAAGAAATTTTCATCCTTGATATTCCAAGCAACAGAGACTGCAGGGAATGTGCCCCATTTATAGTTGTCTCCGAATTTGGA
This sequence comes from Parabacteroides timonensis, assembly GCF_900128505.1. NCBI lineage: Bacteria > Pseudomonadati > Bacteroidota > Bacteroidia > Bacteroidales > Tannerellaceae > Parabacteroides > Parabacteroides timonensis. Next base: position 3,857,003 of record NZ_LT669941.1, on the reverse strand, counting down.
AGATCCTTCTCTTCTGACGCTGGCTGATAATATGTACTTTCCTTTATAGCTGTAATTAAAACGGCCGAAATAACCAACCAACATATTTTCGCTTTTATAAGAATTTTCATTTGCACGTCCGTCACGTAAAGCTTGTCCCGATTGCATAGAATTATAAGTATAGTCATCTGATGGGAAATCCCAGTTCTGCATATAAAAATCTTCGTATCCGCTTTTCATCCAGCTATAGCCAGCTAATAGAGTCAGATAGTGATCTTTAAACAGTGTTTTATTGTATTGGGCAGTCAATTCGGATAAGTTATCATATGTATACTGGGTACCTCGTGATGCGTATCCGTTTTTCCCATATTTTGTAGTGGAAGAATGTTTTTTTGTTTCATAATACCCGCGTATCTGATTGAATCTGTTACTGGATGCTGTATATTTGATATCTAATCCTTCTATAGGTGTCAGTACTAGATTGGCGAACATTCTCAGATTGGTTTCTTTATTTTCACCATCAGCTTCCCACAAAAGAGCTAGCGGATTTAAATAGTCGTTGATGGATCTTTCTTTCCAATTTCCGTTCTCGTCTTTGATGGGGTCGGTTGGATTGAATTGGATGGCACCTGCATATACATCTGTTTTATATCCACCGCCATCAGAACCATCAAAATACTTTTTGAGCGAACCATTCATTCCTGCATTAATTTTTAGCTTATCATTAAACATTCTGTGAACTATTTCTATGCGAGGATAAATAATTTGATTGTCTGAACGCTTGATAATTCCTTCAAGACTCCTGTATTCAAAACTTGCCGTATAGTTGGTTGTCCGACTGCCACCTCTTAGACTTATATTATATACTTGTGAGATAGGAGTCTGTGTGATTTCATCCAACCAATCTACATTACCTCCATAATCAATGGCCCCTTGTAATCCTTGCTTTGCTTTTTCCCTATATTGGGCGGCTGTCATCATAGGTAACTTTCGAACAATCTGCTGAACAGAAAGGTAAGCGTTTACATCGACAGTCGTAGGCATTTCTCCTTTTACGCTTTTTGTTGTGACAATAATTACTCCATTGGTTCCGCGTGTTCCGTAAATAGCTGCTGCCGATCCGTCTTTTAGTACGTCTATTTGCGCTATTTCATCAGGTGATACTGTATTCAGTGATCCCGGAATTCCATCGATAAGAACCAGTGGACTGGTGCTGGATAGAAGTGTGGTAATTCCACGCAAAGATAATTCGGAAGAAGAAAGAGGATTTGCATCTGGGCTTACAATTGATAAACCGGCAACTTGTCCCCGAATCATCTGTGCGGCATCGGGAGAAGGTACTTTTATAAAATTATCTGATTTTACACTTGAAATAGCACTAGCTACTTCCCCCTTTTTTTGTGTACCATAACCGATTACAACAACTTCATTCAATGACTTTATATCTTCTTGCATGATGATGCGAAGACTTTTCTTGTCTTTTATCATGATTTCTTGTGGTGTGTAACCTACATAGCTGATCATCAGTTTATTGCCAATTTCAGCTTGTAAGGAAAATCTTCCGTCTGCATCTGTAATTGTTCCTCGTGTAGTTCCTTTCAACATTATTGTAACTCCGACTAGCTGTTCTCCTTTCCCATCAGTTACAACTCCGGTTATCAATTCTTGTTGGGTAATAGAAGCCTTGTTTTGGGTAAGAATAATGTGATTACCTTCCAGTTTATAAGCGATCGAAGTACCAGCCAGTAATGTAGTTAATACTTCGGAAACTGGTCTATTGTTCACTTGGATACTTTTATGGCTTTTCACATTCACTCCATCTTTATAGATAAACAGATAATCTGTCTGGGATTCTATTTCATTCAATATGACCTCCAGCTGAACATTGTTGCGGTTAATTGTTACAACAGCATTCTGGGAGTACCCGTTTTTCGCCATTAGGCTGAAAACGCAACAGAATAAGAGAAATATTGATATTCGCATAATTCTGGGTAGTAATTTAAATTCCGGATTTTCAGGGCAATGAATATCCGACAAAAGAATGTTTTTCATATCTTTGCAAATGAGTTATTAATACGATTTGTTAAAAAATTGTCTTACTCCAGCCGATAGATGGGGCAAACATCTATCGGCTTTTTGTGTTTTATAAGTATTATTTCATAGGCTGTCTTTATTTATTAGGTTAATACTAGTTTTTTCATTTTATATAGATGACGTCATTTTCTTTATCTCTTTGATAGGTGAAAGGCACATCATTTTGCAAAACGCGTAGAGCATAATCCAATCCGTCGGATATTCTGAATTTGCCGGTTAGTGTTACCTTTTCTATTTCTTTTTTATCCATCTGAATTTTCAGATCGTAGTATTTTTCTAAATCTGTCATTATTTCAATAAAAGGTTTGCTCTTGAAGCAATACAAGCCCTCTTTCCATCGATATACGTTATAATCATCAATCTTACTGACAACTAATTTCCCCTTTTGCAATGTACTTTTGTAATTGGGAGATAAGATCACGGAATTCTTTTCGTTGTGTGGAGATCGGATTTTTATTCTGCCTTGCATCAGAGATGCCTCAAACACTTTTTTTCTACTGTAAGCTTCCAGGTTGAATTTTGTTCCCAAAACTTCTACATCTAAGACTTGTGTATGTATAATAAACGGACATTTTTCGTTATGTGCTACATCGAAATATGCTTCTCCGTCCAGTATTATCTCCCGCTTCCCTTTTATAAATGGAACGGGATATTGCATCTTGGTTCCGGCATTCAACCAGACGTTTGAACCATCAGGCAGATCCAGATTGACTCGCTGACCGGCTGGTACCGTGATTGTTTGCATGGTGAAATTGGAGTTGTCTTTATCTTGTCTTATTAGAAATGCTGTGGCTGTTATAGCTACTGTAATTACAATAATAGAGGCTATTTTTAAAAGTTCTTTGGAAAAAGAGGTATTTTTCTTATTACCAGTAGTATATATATTGGTTTGTTTTAAATCGCCGGTAAGGACCATAGCATTGAACAGCTTACGTTCCATGCGGAATTGTTTGCTGTTTTCATCGGAAGCTTCAACCCATTCTTTTATCTGTTTCATCTCCCTTACGGAAGTATTTCCTTCAAAAAAACGATATAATATATCTTTATCCATAAATAAATTTGTTGTAGTCTCTATAGAAATAGCGAGTCATGAGAAGTAAGCCCTAGTAAAAAAGGCAACTTTTTTAAAGAAAATGGAAAAAAAATAATGAGGCGGGTAGATAATCCTTTAATGCTAAGCGTAAAACTTTGGTAACTTTGGCAATATGAAATTCTACTCCTTTGGGAGTCATGTTCAGTAAAAGGGCTATTTCTTTGTAAGACTTGTTTTCGTAACGGCTCATTATAAATATTTGTTTACTTTGAACCGGCAAAGTATTCAATGTCTTATTAACAATAGTCAATATTTCTGTTGTAAAAATGTCATTAGGTTCAAAATCTTCTAGGCTGACAATCCTACTCGACAACTCCCAGGCATATAATTGGGATATTTCATCAGTAGCGTCTTGTCGTATTTGTTGGTGTCGAAGGTAGTCTATACATTTATGTTTGATAGTAGTCAGTACATAAGCCGGTATATTGGTATCGGCTGATAATCTGTCTTTGTTTTCCCAATAATACATCATGGCCTCGATAACGAAGTCTTCTGCAACAGCTTCGTTGTGCACATAAGTACAAGCAAAGTATACAAAGCGTTGCTGATAGTCCGTAAAAAATTGATTAAAGCTTTTTAAATCAATCATTGCCGTCAGCTAGTAGTATTATAAATAAGGAATAATTGGACAAATATACACTTTTTCTTTAATTAGGTACAATCCATCTTTAAAAATCTTTTATCTTCTGTTTTAGGATACAATTGTAATCATGAAGTTGATACAGATAATATTTATGTTTCTAATGAAGAGAATCGGGTAGTGGTAGTACTTCGTAATGATATAGAAGAAAATCGTTCTACAATCAAACGAATGGTGAAAGATCAATCGGCTATAATATTTGGTAAACAACAGCTGGTTGAGGCATATGCTCAATGAGATAGATGGATACGCTATTTTAGTTTTGATAAAAACTTGTATCTTCCGGAAATTTCATCTTTCACAATCTTTCCCGGCTGAGGAACCGGAACATGCATTCCTATTACGGCGATGTCCTTGTCGGCGAGGTATTCCAGCACTTTCAGGCGTGTTTCTCGTGCCATGTCGGGATCGACGTCATAGGTTATAGATATCTCGGGGTGTGGCATCTGTATAGCTAGGGCATGTGTCAGGTCGCCCCATACCAGCAGCTTTTCGCCGCCGTCGGAGATGAGATACATTATATGTCCTGGGGTATGGCCGTAGGCCTCTATCGGGAAGATGCCGTCGCCGTAATCCCCGTCGAGCGCAAGAGCTTGTACTGTTTTGACTTTTGTACCGTATTGTTCCTTTATCTTCTGGACTGTATGGAAATTTCCGCGCTGGTCGGGCGGGAACTTGTTCATTTCTACTTCACTGCTCCAATAAGCCAGTTCTTTGTCGCTTACGGCTATCGATGAGTTTACGAAAACAGGATTTCCATCCAACAGCATTCCTCCTACATGGTCTCCGTGCATATGTGTCAACAGTATTTGGTCTACATCCTGGCATTCAACACCAAGGTTCTTCATATGCTCGAAAATTTTCCATCCGTAGCCGGTATCTATGAGCCATACTTTGCCTTTCCCTTTTACCAATACAACGTTTGTTGCGATCGGAAAGGTTCCGTTTGGAGCATATTTAGCTGTTATATCTGCCGGCGCGTCTATCAATAAGCCCGTCTCTGCATCTCCTGAACCTTCGGCAAATACAAACACTTCATAATCTCCCACTTTATAACCAGTGTTTAGTTCGGTTGTCAATTCTTGCGAATATCCATTAAAACTGATACACAAAAAGACAATAAGGATAGAAAATAAGTAAGATAAAGCTCTCATATTCGTGGTTTTATATTATTTGAATATCTCTACATGTTTTTTAAGATATAGATCCGTCCACGTTTTCCATCTGTAATCTCTTTTAAAACGTTGGTTGATCGATTTCCTAATTATTTTATGTACTCGTTATTTTAGTTTTCACTACAAAAGTAAAATAAGGAGAACGATATTCCAATAAAATCACCAATTTAAAATATGAGAAAACTTGCGTGTTTTTGATAGAACAATCGTTACAATGAGTCAAAGTGACGCTTTTGAGAAAGACGGCAAGCGGATAAAAATGGTTCCTGCATATCATTTTTGAGAACAGAGATAGAGTAATTCTTTGAAATTTCTGAGATATTTGCTTCAAAAAAGACTTTGTAAGATTGTTTTTTTTCTAAAAAAAGACTTTGTGAGATTTATTTTCTATATTTGTGCTAGAACAAGAAGACAATAAAATGGAAGAAAAAGACATCGAAAAGATTTATCGGGGCTATCGGAGAAAACTGAAAGAAACTCCTATGTCCTTCACTAGGTTTCTTTATGAAAAAATTAATTGGAATGATAAGCTTATAGGTATCAAGGGTGCAAGAGGTGTAGGGAAAACAACGCTAATGCTTCAACATATCAAACGGAATTTTGATCAGACTGATCGTGCTTTGTATGTGTCATTAGATAATTTATGGTTTACCACTCATTCCTTGGATGATTTGGTAGAGTATCACTATACGCATGGAGGTACTTATCTTTTTCTTGATGAAGTGCATAGATTTCCACAGTGGCAAACGATGTTGAAAAATCTGAATGATGATTATCCGGATTTACATGTTGCATATACTGGTTCATCTATGTTAGAGATTGACATACAACAAGGTGATCTATCCAGACGTCAGATGGTTTATCAATTGGCTGGGCTTTCATTCAGGGAATTTCTGGAGTTTGAATGCGGAATGAAGATACCGGCATATTCTCTGGAAGAGATCTTGCAGAACCATGTGGCTATTGCATCCGGAGTAACAGAGCAGGTTAAGATACTCCCTTTATTTGAAAAATATCTCCGAACCGGTTATTATCCGTTTTATAAAGATACTTATGAAGGATATGATTTTAGATTGCAGGAAGTTGTCAGGCAAGTGATTGAATCAGACTTGCCGGCCGTGGAAGATGTACAATATGTTACTACGCAAAAGGTAAAGAAATTGTTAATGATATTAGTAGAGAGAGTTCCACATACACCTAAAATGAACGAACTCTATAAAGAGTTGGAAACAAACAGGGAGCAGGGCTTGAAGATGTTATATGCATTGGAAAGGGGCGGATTGTTAGCGTTGTTGACCACCCAGGTAAAAAACTATAAGAGTCTTTCACGGCCCGATAAAATTTATTTGGATAATTCTAATTTAATGTATGCATTATCTTCAAATACTGATATTGGAACATTGAGAGAGACTTTCTTTTTTAATCAGTTGAGTGTTTATCATGAATTATTATTACCTCGTCAAGGTGATTTTTATGTCGATCGTCATTATTTATTCGAGGTCGGTGGGCGGACAAAAACGTTTGACCAGATAAAAGATGTTTCCGATAGTTTTTTGGCGGTAGATGGTACGGAAGTGGGACATCATAACAGAATTCCGCTTTGGATGTTTGGATTACTTTATTAGATATTTGTTAAATAATAGAAGGTTAAAATCGCCAAATTTAAAATAGGACAGAACTCGTATGAGATACTTTCTTATTTTAAATTTGGCGAATGTTATATCGTATTACGGCTCCATCACCACCTCGATACTATTTCCCTGGCCAAGTAGCTTTTTGGTGAAGGCCTGTATTTTGGCAGGAGTGATGCTGTTGACTGTTTCGACATATTTCGTTGCGGCGTCGAATCCTTTGTAGTAATAATTATCCAGCGTATTCAGCCAGTAACCATTTTCCTGCTGGTTCTCTGCATGACGTTTCAGGATATTGTCCTGCGTCTTTTTGAAATCTTCCGGACGCGGACCGATATCGGAGATACGTTTCAGTTCGTTGCGTACGATTGTGTTCATCTGTTCCCGTTTGTCAGGATCGGTGTCGAAATAAGCCTGCAGGAAGGTTTGTCCTTTGGGGAAAGAAGAGATACGGGCAGAGGTCTGTACACCGTATGTGCCGCCTTCTTCTTCACGTACCTTTTCCATATACACCAGGTCGAGCACCTGTTTCAACATGGTGGCCGTGATGATGTTTTCCAGGTTGTAATCCATTTCTCCGGAATAGAAGTTTACGACGGAAGCTTTAGGGGTTTCCATCTGACGTTTGAAACGATTTATGTATTCACCTTTACGGATGGCCGGAACCTCTTTTACATTTCCCTGTTCTATTTTACCGTTGGCGGGCAGAGTTGCCAGATATTGTTCTACCAATGGACGGATACTGTCGGTATTGATGTTTCCTACGAAAGTAAAGACAAAACCGGAGGCATCGCCGAAGCGTTCCTTGTACATTTCCATGATACGCGGATAGCTGATATTCTTGAAATCAGCCGGATCGATACGCATGGCGCGCGGGTTATTATTATAAATAGCTTTCGTCAGTGAGTCGCTGAAGGCTACCATCGGATTCAGTTCCACATTTTTCAGCTGGGCAATCATACGGTTTTCAAAAGATTTGTATGCTTCTTCATCCATACGCGGAGCCGTGAAATTGAGGTAGATCAATTCGAATAATGTCTTCAGGTCGGAAGGAGTGGAGGAGCCGTTTACGTTTTCGCTATCCATTCCGAGCGAAGTAGAACAGGATACTTTCTTGCCGGCCAGCATCTTGTTGAGGTCGATAGCCGAGAAATTTCCCAAACCGCCGAGGTCGATGACTTCGTTGAATACTTTCAGGTTGTCGATATCCTTATTTCCGAATAAGGTACTTCCGCCCGAGCTGGTTGCCGTCATAATGATCTCGTCCTTTTTGAAATCGGTATGTTTCAGTACTACTTTAATGCCGTTATTTAAGGTCAATACGGTGGCACCGAACAACGGATCTTCTTTGCTATCCGTGATTTTACCTGGGGCTGGTAGTTCCGAGATCAAAGGTTCGTTCGAAAGTGTTTCCTTATAAGGCTCTACCGGAATGCGTTGTGCTTTCATAAAATCGCGGAGCAGCTGTTCGTCGGTAGGATAGGTGACACCTTCTTTTTCCGGACCGGTCAGGCTGATAACGATATTCCGTTCGCCGATCATATCCTGGATATATTTGTTGACCTGTTCAACCGGAACAGCCTGGGCGATCTGCCCGATCAACGCGTATTCCGTTTCAATACCCGGAATATATCCACCTTCGGTAAAGTGGCGTACATATTCGTTGGTGAAGGCACTGTTACGTTGTTTGTCGCGGTCGTTGTAGAGCGATTCGTATTGTTTGAGCACATTAATGCGTGCCCGATCATACTCAGAAGGAGTGAAACCGAAACGTTTTACGCGTTCTGTCTCTGTGACCAGCGCATTCATGGCAGAGTCCACTTCATTGTCTTTAACCAATGCGGCTACCGACCAGGCACCTTTTGTTTTCGATATCATATAATCGCCGTCTGAAGCTTGTGCAGCAACGAACGGGGGATTGGCTTTCTGTACCATTTCGTTGAAACGTTCGTTCATCATCGTGGCTGCTACGCTCTGGATATAATCTTTTACCACTCCGGCAATCGTACCATACATATCCTGCGGCATCTTTTCATGTTTGTAGAAGATAGACAGGATCGTGTTTGAAGCCTCCTTATCGGTAGCAATGGAGATCAGCGGCATATCGTTGTCTGCCACTTCGAACATTTCGCGGGGAGCCGGGTTTACCGGAGCCGGGATATCGGCAAAGATCTTTTTAACGGCTGCTTCCACTTTATCGACGTCGATGTCGCCAACGATGATAATAGCCTGTAGGTCGGGGCGATACCATTTGTGGTAGTAGTCGCGTAGTTCGTTCGGTTTGAAGTTGTTGATCACATCGATCGTTCCGATCGGCATGCGGTGGGCATAACGGCTGTCCGGATACATCTTCGGTAGTTGCTGTTCCCAGAGACGTGCCTGCGCATCCTGGCGCGTACGCCATTCTTCACGGATCACGCCGCGTTCTTTCTCTATGGCGGAATCGGCCAGTGTGATGAAACCCGACCAGTCATGCAGGATCAACAGGCAGGAGTCTACTACACTTTCACGGGTGACCGGAGCGTTCATGATCATATACACTGTCTCATCGAAGCTGGTATAAGCATTGAAATTTTCGCCGCCGCGCATACCTACACTCTCGGTGAATTCGTCCATTCCTTTATCCGGAAAGTTTTTTGATCCGTTGAAAGCCATGTGTTCCAGGAAGTGGGCCAGTCCGCGCTGGTTCTCTTCTTCCAACATGGAGCCTACGTTTTGCGCAATATAGAAGTCGGCCCGTTCTTTGGGAAGTTCGTTGTGACGGATATAATACGTCAATCCGTTCGACAGTTTACCGTAGCGAACCTGCGGATCGATAGGCAGTGGTTGCATTTCCTGTTGTGCTGCCAGTTGGAAGAGGCAGAAAAAACTTAACAGGGAATAGATTAAAAATCGTTTTTGTTTCATTCGGTTATTAATTATTAATCGGTAATACATACATGACATGCGTTCCGCCTCCTATTTTAGAAAGAACACCTTTTTCGACAAATAGTTTTATATCGGCAGTGGCACGATAACGTGAACAGCCGTTCAATTCTGCATAGTCGAGTGTTGAAATCCGCTTGTTTCGTTGCAGGAAATCCAGCATCTTCTTTTCCCGTTCGTCGAGTGTCAGCTTAGCCGGAGTTTTAACATGTTCGAGTTCTGCATTTCTTAATCCTTCTTTCAGCTTTTCCGAGCAACGGAAATTTACTCCGTCCACCATAACCGTCATTTTCTTTCCGTCGGCCGACGGCTGGGTACGGAGTGAAGGTGAGAAATACCCCAGTTCCTCCAGTTCCACATGCTGCCCGCTTTTTAGGCATAGGGTGATGGCCCATGCAAAAGAGTCGAGCACCGCTTTTACGTCTGCCGAGGAGATTGTAGACCGGGAGCAGATCATTTTGCATAGATAGTCCATTTTTGCTGTACCGTCGGATACTGCCCGTGCATGACTTAATTTCTTTCCTGGCCGGTTCTTCGGCTGCGGTGTCTCATGCACTTTGAATTTTATTCCCATTCTTATTCTTGTTTTATACTAATGTGTCTGTAAAAACAATGTGATGTCACTTTGGTTTCCTGCCGACATAATTGCTTGTCGACAATTGTGGGCAAGCCTGTCGATAATTATGAACAAGCCTGTCGACAATTGTGAGCAGGCCTGTCGATAATTATCGGCAACCAAAAAGGATAGAGACAAATATACAACACAATGCAGGGAATTGTTCGCTATATAGGGATAATTATGCAATATTTATACAATGCATTACTTTCGTTAGAATGTGTTATTTATCCTCAGAATGGATGGCTGCGGCTAATGGGAAGACTTTTGAGGCAGCTTGCGATCATTTGAAGCGGCAATACGATGGCTATCATTTCAGCAAACATTGTGAGGATATTTACAATCCGTTCAGCTTGTTTAATGCATTTAATTCGAAAGAATATAAGAATTATTGGTTTTCTACAGGGACACCTACCTTTCTTATCGATTTATTACAGGAAGTGGACTTCGATGTTCGTGAGCTGGATGGGGTGGAAGCTACCGATGAACAGTTTGACGCCCCGACGGAACGTATCACGAGTCCTATACCTGTTCTCTATCAGAGCGGCTATTTAACGATAAAAGGATATGATCCGGACTTTCAAACTTATTGGTTGGCATATCCCAATGGTGAGGTGCGTAAGGGCTTTATCGAATCGTTGCTTCCCGCTTATATCGGATTGCCGGGGCAGAGCAATACTTTTTATGTCGTTTCGTTTATACGCGATTTGCGTAAAGGCGATATCGAGGGTTGTTTGGAGCGTACTCGTTCTTTCTTTGCTTCTATCCCGAACGATTTGGAAAACAAGACTGAAAAACATTATCAGACTATCTTTTACCTGTTGTTCCGCCTGATGGGGATGTATGTGGAGACGGAAGTGAAGAGTTCTGTCGGTCGTGCGGATGTAGTTATAAAAATGCGGGATACTATTTATGTTTTAGAATTTAAATATGACGGAACAGCCGCGGAGGCTTTGGCTCAAATCGAGAGCAGGCAATATGCGATTCCTTATAACAAAGACGGGCGGCGCATTGTGAAGGTCGGTATTAATTTTGACAGTGCTACACGGACGATCGGGGATTGGATGATCGTCGAAGAATGAAAGAAGGACTTTTAATCATAACTTATAAAACACTTGTCGACGATAAATAAAATGCAAGAATAATTACTTATATTATGAAATAATTAATACCTTAGAGGCATTGAAAGTGATAATCAGCAAGAAATGAGGAATGTTTTTGTTCTGATATTGTGTTTATCTTTTTTAGTGATGTGTAATGATCGTCCTAAAGATTTATCACCTGAACTATCTTGTGCTGAGTCGTTGATGCAATGCCATCCCGATAGTGCTTTGATGATTCTGGATTCAATGAAAGTGCCTTCTCCATCAGACAAACTTCAATATGCTACATGGTGTTTGCTTATCACTCAAGCGCGTGATAAGAATTTTATAAAACATACTTCCGATTCCCTGATCAATATTGCATTGAATTATTTTGAAAAGCAGGATGATCCGGCGAGAAAAGCGACTGCGTTATATTATGAAGGACGGGTTAACTATGATATGGATAATCCGGATGAGGCAACTGAGTATTATTTGCGGGCGAGGGATGTGGCTAAAGGTACAACGGATTATAATTTACTTCATTTAATAAATACTCATTTGGGTACGTTATATCTTTATAGGAATTTGTGTTCCCAAACATCAGAAGCGTATAAAGCAGCTTATGATTATTCAGTCTTAATGGGTGATAGTTTAATAATCTCTTACTCTTTGTCTTACCTGGGACGTGCTTCTGCCATTTGTGGAAATATGGAGAAAGCTGTTGATTATTATAAAAAAGCTATAGAGGTTGCGAATCAATCTAAAAATGAGGAAGCTTTATCCTTTGCTTATAATGAATTGGCTGCAGTGTATACTGGGACGGCAAAGTTAGATTCTTCTTTATATTATCTTAAGAAGGTAATAGATATAGATGAAAAAAACGGTTCTTCTACTTTGGCTCAAACATATTTAGGAATGGGAGATACGTATCGATTAATGGCACAATTTGATTCGTCCTATTATTATTTAGAGAAGGCGTTGAAGACTACTAATATTTACACAAAACAGGATGCCTCTAAGAGCCTATATTATTTATGTAGAGATTTTGGAAAATATAAAGAAGCAATCGAATATAATGATCAGTATTGGTTATATACGGATTCTGTAGAGAATATCGATCGTTGTACGAAAATAGTAGAAATTCAGTCTAAGTATGATCAAGAGAAGTTGTTGAATATAAATAACCGGTTGACAATAGAGAAAGGGAAAATAGAAAAAATAGCATTGTGGGGATTGGTGATATTTTTGTTTGTAATAGGCGTCCTGATATTCTTATATCAGCGAAAGTTACTCAATAAAGAACGTGCTATTAAAAATGTAAAAGATCAGCTGCAGTCACATCTGATTCAATTGCATGAGAATGAGGATGTAATACGTCAAAATGAGAATTTGATAGAATCATTGTCTTTACAAATGGAAGAGACTTTTGATCAGTTGCAGTTGCATTCGATTCAATTACATGAGAATGAGGATGTAATACGTCAAAAAGAGAGCCTGATAGAATCGCTATCTTCACAAGTGGAAACGACTTTTGATTTGCAAAAGCATATTGATGGTCTGACAATGGAGATTGAAAAAATCCGAAATAGAAATGTTTTGTTACAGACTCAGAATAAGTCTTTACATGAAGATATAGAAAAGTATGTCTCCAATTTGCAAGAAAGAGGGGAAGAACTGAAGGCATATAAACAGTTAGTTACTAAAAACGCGATACTATATGACCGTGAAAAATACCTTTGTAATCAACTGGTTAAGCAGATTGAATTGTTAAATCGCTTAAAGGTTACCCCTAAATGTATTCAGGAATCTCAATGGCTGGAAATATTTGAATCAATAGAAATAGTCTATCCCAATCTTATTAATCGTTTACAGAAAGATTTTTCTTCCTTAACAAATAGTGACCTTCAAGTCTGTTGCTTAATAAAACTACATTTAAGTAATTCACAGCTATCCACATTGATGGGTATTTCTCCTTCATCTGTAACTAAGCGTAAACAGCGTTTGAAAGAACGAATCAATCAACATTTGGAAACCCCATTGGAGAAAGAAGGGTCTATTGAAACGTTCCTTTGGGAGTACTGAAAAATGATTAGAAATGAATTGTCCACATTTTGTGGATGTTTTAGATCGTATTTTGCTGTATAATAGGAATTTAAATTCTTGTCCTTGTCCACTCTATGTCTGCATATCTTTGTTCTAACCAGCGATAAAACGTATACCTTTGCTACATCTTAATCAACTAAATTTGATGTCATGCTAAAGAGTAAAAAAATGTTTTCCGGAATTGTCTGTGTTTTTCTTGTATTAGTGTTAAAATTAAAATTTGAAAGTTATGAGAAAATGTTTGATCGAATTAGTATTGGTGATGTTGATGCTTACGTCTTGCTCAACGGGAAGTGAAGATTCTAATCAATTAGGTATCTATGAAATTGAAATTGCTCAATCCGGGGATTATGATAAGTTTAAACTACATGCTAGTGTAAGCTCAGAAGAGGGTGATGGAAGTTTAATATATTCTGATAATGGTAAATCTCTTGGTATTTATTATATATTAAATGAAGAGGATATTCAAAAAGACGAATTGAGATTTTATACAACTAATAAAGCCTTAGGATTATTATTTACATGTTCTGCATTTAATATAAATGAGGTAAAAAGAGATTCAATGTCATTGTTTGTTAAAGCATATTTCAATGGTCGAGTTATTTTGGAAAAACTACATACTTTTTATTCTCATTTTCCAGATGAATTATACCCCGATATTGTAGTTGATAATTCTATAAATATACAGTTGAGGGATTTTAAGTGATTCTGAGAAGAAGGCTAGTCCTATTTGATAAGAATATATTATGAAAATTCTATTGTATAAGTTTTTTATTAGTGCTTATTTACTATGAGATTTTGATTTGTTGAAGTAGTATATTTATTTCGTTAAGGTCTATAGTGACACTATCCATAAAATTGTGTAGAAGAAATTTATAGCTGAAATAGAATTTGTAATTCCCTTATACGCAATTTTATGGATGGTTTCTTTTATGATGTTTTATCAAGTATCGTACTTTCCCGATAGACGGATCAAGCAACTTCTCTTCGTCTTTCTGAGACAAAATAGCAGGCATCTTGTGTCGTATTATGAATATAGTCAGTAAAAGGATTTGTCTCAGTCGTTATGATTGAAAACGTATTGACAACTTCCCCGGTTACTTTGTCTAGCCATGAGTCATAAATACCAGCATAGAGAAAGAAAGTGTATGTACAGGTCGCTTATCTTATTTCGGATGAAAAAATGCGTAAACGTGAGTTTGGTAATCTAATGGCTATACAGGACAACTATCTTAAATATGTGGTTAGTCTGGATGAATTTAACAGAGGGAGCGATGTCTGAGGTATTATTCATCTCCATCTGATTGATTTTTTTGAAGAAAGAAGAGTTATAGACTCAATTCTTAGTTAAACTATTCTATCGCTTTGTATACTAAAGCAAAAAGGCTACTTTTGCACATGAATAGAAAGTAATAGAATGTCAACAACAATTACATATAACCCGGATATAAGGTTAACCATTCATGAAGTCCGCGCTTTGCTGTTTGAGCAGGAACAGCTTGATTTGTCTCCGGTGGCATGGCAGAAGGTGGAGGATTGCTATACCTTTTTAAAGAACTTTTCGGAAGATAAAGTCATATATGGCATCAATACCGGTTTCGGACCGATGGCACAGTACCGCATTGAGGATGATTCGCTGAAACAATTGCAATATAATATTATCCGCAGCCATTCAACCGGAGCGGGTGCTCCGTTGCCGCCCTTGTATGTCAAATCGGCAATGATTGCACGGCTGGTTACTTTCCTGCAGGGTTATTCCGGAGTGCATACCGAACTGGTGGAGTTGTTATTGGCTTTTATCAATAATAATGTCTGTCCGTATATCCCCGAACACGGAAGTGTGGGGGCGAGTGGCGACCTGGTACAACTTGCGCATATGGCACTGGCACTGATCGGTGAAGGGGAAGTTTTCTATCAGGGGGAATGCCGTGAAACTGCTACTGTCCTGAAAGACTTGGGACTGCAACCTTTTTCTATGAAAATACGGGAAGGGTTGTCGGTAACGAACGGAACGTCTGTGATGACCGGTATTGGTATGGTCAACCTGATCTATGCCAAACAGTTGTTGACCTGGTCGGTGGTCGCTTCTGTTATGATGAACGAGATCGCTTCTTCATACGATGATTTTATGTCGCCTGCCCTGAATGGAACGAAGCAACATCAGGGACAACAAACGATAGCGCGTGCCATGCGTGAATGGGTAGCTGGAAGCAGCTCGGTACGTAAACGGGAAAACGAACTCTATTGCCGTCATACCGAAAAGGTTTTTGAACACAAAGTGCAACCTTATTATTCACTGCGTTGTGTTCCGCAGATTCTGGGTCCGGTCCTGGACGAAATGGTCAATGCGGAAAAAGTATTGGTAGACGAACTGAATTCGGCCTGTGATAACCCGATCGTCGACCCGGAGACTGAAAATGTGTATCATGGCGGTAACTTCCATGGCGATTATGTCTCTTTCGAAATGGATAAACTGAAAATAGCCGTTACGAAGTTGACGATGCTTACCGAACGGCAGTTGAACTATCTTTTCCATGATCGTATCAACGGAATCTTGCCTCCGTTTGTCAACCTGGGTGTACTGGGATTGAACTATGGTTTACAGGCTTCTCAGTTTACAGCCACTTCCACAACGGCTGAGAGCCAGACGCTTTCAAATCCGATGTATGTGCACAGCATTCCGAACAATAATGATAACCAGGATATCGTTAGTATGGGGACAAACTCGGCCCTGATTGCCAAAACTGTTATCGAAAATGGCTATCAGGTGATGGCAATCCATTATATGGCTATCGTACAGGCCGTAGATTACCTGAAGATACAGGATAAGTTGTCGCCTCGTACCCGGGATATTTACAATGAAATACGTAGCTTCTTCCCTGTGTTTACAGAAGATACGCCTAAATATAAAGAGATAGCGACAATGGTCGACTGGTTGAAGAATAAGAATATAGAACCAATTGTATGAAATACGCATTAGTGACAGGCGGAAGCCGGGGAATAGGACGTGCCGTCAGTCTTAAGCTGGCGGAGATGGGATATGTCATATTGATCAATTACCAAAGTAACGATACGGAAGCGGAGCACACTTTGCAGTTAGTACGTGAGAAAGGTTCGGATGGCGAGTTATTTAAATTCGATGTCACGAATGCTGAAGCGGTGGCATCCTGCCTGAGCGGGTGGATGGATAAGCATCCGGATGCTTATATTGAAGTGTTGATCAATAATGCCGGTATCCGTAAAGACAACCTGTTGCTTTGGATGACCGGCGAAGAGTGGCACCGGGTGCTCGACATCAGTTTGTCCGGCTTCTTTAACGTTACGCAGCCTTTATTGAAGGACATGCTGGTGAAACGTTTCGGACGAATTGTCAATATCGTTTCCCTGTCCGGTATCAAAGGTATGCCGGGGCAAACCAACTATTCGGCAGCTAAAGGCGGAATTATTGCGGCAACCAAAGCATTGGCCCAGGAGGTGGCCAAAAAGAAAGTCACGGTAAATGCGGTGGCCCCGGGTTTTATCCGTACGGATATGACGGAAGACCTGGATGAAGGCGAATTGAAAAAACAAGTTCCCGCCGGCCGTTTCGGCGAACCGGAAGAGGTGGCCGACCTGGTGGCTTTTCTTGTTTCGCCCGCCGCTTCTTATATTACAGGAGAGGTGATTTCTATAAACGGAGGGTTATATACCTGATATAAAGATTTATGAATAGAGTTGTAATAACAGGGATGGGCATTTACTCCTGTATCGGAAAGAATCAGGAGGAGGTAAAAACATCATTATATAAAGGGCAGTCAGGTATTGGCCTCGACCCGGTACGGAAAGAGTTCGGCTATCGTTCGGCATTGACCGGCCTATTGGATAAGCCGAATCTGAAAGGCGTACTCGATCGCAGGCAGCGTCTCGGCCTTCCCGAACAGGGCGAATATGCCTATCTGGCTACTGCGGAAGCTTTTGCACAGGCTGGGATAGACGAAGAGTATCTGTCGAATCATGAGGTCGGTATCCTTTACGGTAACGATAGCAGTACGGCTCCTGTGATCAATGCGGTGGATATCATCCGCGAAAAAAAGAATACGGCGTTGGTCGGTTCGGGATCTATCTTCCGGAGCATGAACTCGACCGTCACCATGAACCTGTCGGTAATCTTCAAGCTGCGTGGGGTCAATTTTACGATCTCCGGAGCGTGTGCCAGCGGTTCGCATGCGATCGGTATGGGCTATTTCCTGATTCGGTCGGGTATGCAGGATTGTATCGTATGCGGGGGAGCGCAGGAAGTGAATATGTATTCCGTCGGTAGTTTCGACGGACTGGCTGCTTTCTCAGTCAGGGAAGATCAGCCGGAAAAGGCCTCCCGTCCGTTCGACAAGGATCGTGACGGCCTGGTTCCCAGCGGGGGAGGTGCGACCGTTATTATAGAAAGTTATGAGTCGGCTAAACGAAGAGGTGCCAATATCCTGGCCGAAGTGGTAGGATACGGATTCTCTTCCAACGGCGAACATATATCCGTCCCGAACGTGGACGGTCCGCGGCGTTCATTGGAAATGGCATTAAAAGACGCAGGTATGGCGGCCCGCGACATACAGTATGTGAATGCCCATGCTACTTCCACCCCTTTGGGCGACCTGAACGAGGCGAAAGCCATCGCGGAAGTCTTCGGGGAGGCAGCTCCGTATGTGGCTTCTACCAAGTCGATGACCGGACATGAGATGTGGATGGCAGGCGCAAGCGAAGTGATCTATTCCATGTTGATGATGCAGAACGGATTTATCGCTCCCAACCTGAACTTTACGGAACCGGACGAGGCTTCCGCTTTACTGAATATCCCGGCGGAGACTAAACAACTCGAATTCGACACCTTTCTGTCCAACTCGTTTGGCTTCGGAGGGACCAACTCTACATTAATAATCAGGAAATTCAAATCTTAGCAGTCAATAAATAAACAAATGGCAAATACAGAATTAATTCAAAAAATAAACGAGAAACTATCGGAAGAGTTCGAAATAGATATTGAACTGATACAGCCCGATGCCCCGTTGATGCAGACACTCGAACTGGACAGTCTCGACCTGGTGGACATGGTCGTACTGGTGGAACATAACTTCGGGTTTACATTGAAGGCACAGGATTTTGTCGGGATCAAAACGTTCCAGGACTTTTACGATTTCATTGACTCACGTGTGAATGAGTAACGACAACGACACAGGCTGGAAAGGTAAAACGCGCGGAGGTTCTTTCGGCTACCTCTTCTTTATTCTCTTGATAAAAGGACTGGGAGTAAAGGCGGCGTATGCGTTTCTTTGTCTGGTTGTGGTCTACTTTGTCCCGTTTGCCCCGAAGGCGACCCGGGCGATCTGGAGATATGCACGGCAGCGGTTGGGATATGGACGTCTACGTTCTGCCCGTTTTCTGTTGGTCAATTATTACCGGTTGGGGCAAACCCTGATCGATAAGGTGGCGGTCGGTGCAGGGATGGACAAACAATATACTTTCGATTTCGGTACGCGGTATCAGGACTTCCTGGAGGTGTTGAACGGAAATGAAGGAGTCGTTATGATCGGTGCCCATGTAGGCAATTGGGAGATCGGTGCTCCCTTTTTCGATGAATACGGGAAAAAGATGAATATCGTGATGTTCGATGCCGAATATCAGAAGATCAAAGAACTGTTGGAGAAGAATACGAACGGGAAGAACTACAAAGTCATTCCCGTGAATGAAGACAACCTGACACATATATTCCGGATCAGGGATGTATTGAGTAGAGGAGAATATGTTTGTTTCCAGGGCGACCGTTATGTGGAGGGCTCGCAGGTCTTTACAGAGACTTTTCTCGGGAAAGAGGCCTCTTTTCCGGCAGGGCCGTTCCTGTTGGCTTCCCGTCTGGGAGTGCCTGTCGTATTTTACTTTGCTGTCCGTGAGAAGGGCATGCACTATAAGTTTAACTTCGTACTGGCACAGCCGGAGAAGCGTGTCAAAGGGAAAGTGCCGGGGCAGGAGTTGTTGAAGCAATATGTATCGGCGTTGGAATCGGTTGTAAAACAATATCCGGAACAGTGGTTTAATTACTATGACTTCTGGAAATAAGAGATAGAATAAGAGAGAACATGGAATTATCATCTCCTCAAAAAGAAATATATGCAAAGGATCGTTTCTCGGCAGTACAGGCACAACGCCTGGCGCAGGAGATCGCTTTTGGCCCGGTAGTCTTTCAGGTGTCGCGCCTGATGATTAAATTCGGGATATTCGGCATGTTGCGGGAAGCACAGAACGGTCTGACAATGGATGAGATCGTAGAAAAGGCAGGCCTTTCACGTTATGCCGTACAGGTGTTGCTGGAATCGTCGCTGACGATCGGGACCATCCTGTTGAAAGACGACCGTTTCTTTCTCGGAAAAGCCGGCTGGTTCCTGTTGAACGATGAAATGGCACGGGTGAATATGGATTTCAACCACGACGTGAACTATCTGGGACTTTTTCATCTGGAAGAGGCCCTGCTTACCGGCAAGCCCGAAGGCCTGAAAGTGTTCGGCAACTGGCCGACCGTTTATGAAGGTTTGTCCAGCCTGCCTGAAAAGGTCCAGGAGAGCTGGTTCGGTTTCGACCATTTCTATTCCGACAACTCTTTTAAGCAGGCGTTGGAGATTGTTTTCGCCGGGTCGGTACGTACGTTGCTGGATGTGGGGGGCAATACCGGACGTTGGGCGACGCAATGTGTAGCCTGGTCACCGGAAGTGGAGGTCACCATCATGGATCTGCCCCAGCAACTGGAAATGATGCGGGAGCAGACAAAGGAGCTGGAAGGAGCGGACCGTATTCACGGGTATGCCGCCAACTTGTTGGATGAAGAGACCCGTTTTCCGGAACCGTTCGATGCGATCTGGATGAGCCAGTTCCTCGACTGTTTCTCCGAAGAACAGGTACTGAGTATCCTGACACGCGCCGCGGGTTCGATGAACGCCGATAGCCGCCTGTATATCATGGAGACATTCTGGGATCGCCAGCGTTTCGAGACGGCCTCTTATTGCCTGGCGCAGATCAGCCTTTATTTCACGGCAATGGCCAATGGCAACAGTAAGATGTATTATTCCGGAGATATGGCTCGCCTGGTGGAAAAAGCCGGACTGATGATCGAACGGATGCACGACGGACTCGGCCTGGGACATAGTATTATGCAATGTAAACTCAAGTAAATATGGCTGCAATCTCATTCGATACCCCTCTGTTGGCCGGCGACGAGCTGTTGGAACTGATCCCGCAACGTCCGCCGATCGTGATGGTAGACCGTTTCTTCGGCATGGACGAGAGCGGTTCGTATACCGGGTTGAAGGTGGAAGCCTCCAACCTGTTCTGTCGGGATGGGCAACTCGATGAATGCGGCATTACGGAACATATCGCCCAATCGGCAGCCGTGCGGGTGGGCTATCTGTCTAAGAATGCCGGCGAAGAGGTGCCGGTCGGTTTTATCGGCTCGGTCGATAAGATGAACTATCGGACGTTGCCGCAGGTCGGGGATGAATTGCGGACCACGATCCGGGTAGAACAGGAAATATTCGATATCACGCTGATCTCGGCCACTGTGCAGGTGAACGGAAATCCGATTGCCGAAGGTCAGCTTAAAATATTTTTGAAAAAAGACGCATGAAACGGAGAAAACTACAAGAGGCAGCCCTTACCAACCGCACGAACTTGCGGGTCAGATTCAGCGAAGTAGACTCGATGGAGGTGGTCTGGCATGGGGAGTACGTCCGTTATATGGAAGACGGACGGGAGGCTTTCGGTCGACAGTACGGTATCGGTTATACGGATATACGGGATGCCGGTTATGTAGTGCCGATTGTCGAACTGGACGTACAATACAAGCAATTCCTCAAGTATGGCGAGTCTGCGATTGTAGAAACGCGATATATCCGGACGGATGCGGCTAAGATACTTTTTGAATACATTATCTTCCGGGAAAGCGACGAGACTGTGGTGGCTACGGGTTCCAGTGTGCAGGTCTTTGTAAACAAAGCGACAGGATTACTGGAGCTGAATAATCCGGACTTCTATAAAATGTGGAAAGAAAAATGGGAGATCCGGTAAACAGTTATATAACGGCCGGCTCGATCATCAGTTCGCTGGGCTTCGGTACGGAAGAGAATTTCTCCCATATCCGCGGGTATCGTTCGGGTATCAAACGGGTAGAAAACACTGCTCTTTTCGACACTCCTTTCATGGCTGCATGTATAGACGATACCCGTTTAAAAGAAGCCGCTTCGGCGCAGAAGCTGGACGGATACACCCGGATGGAGCAATTATTCATCCTCTCTTTGTCGGACACGATCCGTCAATGCGGTATCGATCCCTCCGATCCTGCGTGCGGACTTATTCTGTCGACTACAAAAGGCAATATCGACGCTTTGGCCTTCGCCCCGGATACCGGGCTGCCGGCGGATAGTCCCGATCCTTCGCTTTACGGCATGGCCGAACGGGTAGCCGCTTATTTCCATTTCACACACGAACCGATTGTCATTTCCAATGCCTGCATTTCCGGTGTTTCGGCACTGGTAGTCGCCTCGCGGCTGATAGAGGTAGGCACTTATAAACATATACTGGTGGCCGGAGGGGATCTGTTGACCCGTTTCGTTGTCACCGGCTTTCAATCTTTTAAATCAGTCAGCCCGGAGATATGCAGGCCCTACGACGAAATGCGCGACGGCCTGTCGCTGGGGGAAGCCTGCGGTTCTGTACTGGTAACCTCCGACCCGCATCGGGTGAAAGAATATTGCCCCGTGATTATCCGGGGAGGGGCGATAACGAATGATGCCAATCATATCTCGGGGCCTTCGCGCACCGGCGATGGCTTGTATTATGCCATCAGCCAGGCAATGGGCGAGGCCGGTTTAGGGGCGGATGCCATTTCGTTCGTCAATGCGCACGGGACGGCTACCTTGTATAATGACGAGATGGAGTCGAAAGCGCTTCATCTGGCCGGGTTGGATCATTTGCCGCTCAACAGCCTGAAACCGTACTGGGGACATACGCTCGGGGCTTCCGGTATCATTGAAACGATCGCCTGTATGGAGCAACTTCGCAGCGGAGAAGTATTCGCGACCTTGGGGTTTGACACCTGCGGTGTTCCTTATCCTTTGTCGGTAAGTGCCGCGCATAGGGGGATTTCTATGAGTAGTTGTGTGAAAACTGCTTCAGGATTCGGAGGATGTAATGCGGCTGTTGTTTTATCGCTGGAGACAGGGGAAGATGACACACCCCGTGCCCCCTCTCGAGAGGGGAAAAGATACTCTTGTCGCAAGGTGTCGGTTGAAGGAGGGAGGATTCTGTTGGATGGAGAAGCTTTATTGGAGGCTGTATCGGGAGAAGATTTTGGAACATTTATCCGCAGGGCTTACAAAATGTTATCGCTGGATGACCGGAAGTTTTATAAGATGGACGATCTTTGTAAACTCGGATATATAGCGGCAGCCTGTCTTTTCGCAAAGAACGGGGGAACTACCGGCTATGCTCCGGGAGAAGTCGGGATCGTGTTGGCAAATGTCTCGTCTTCGCTGGATACGGACCGGAAGCATCAGCGTCTGATCGATACGATGGGCGATCGGGAAGCCAGCCCGGCCGTGTTTGTTTACACCTTGCCGAATGTGGTGATGGGCGAACTTTGCATCCGGTATAAGATACAGGGGGAGAATACCTTCTTTATCAACAACCGCTACCCGGAGTCCTTTATCAGGGAATATGCCCGGCTGGTGATGCAAAAGAGGCGGCTACGCGCCTGTCTGACCGGTTGGTGCGAACTGCTGGGTGAAACGTATGAAGCCCGTTTCGACTGGCTGGAACAAAAATGATTTTAAACGAATAATAATATAGAACAGACAATATGGAACAATTAATGCAGGAATTGAAAGAATCGCTGATCGAATCGCTGAACCTGGAAGACATAACCCCGGCGGAGATTGAAGACGAAGCGCCTCTTTTCGGGGATGAAGGACTGGGACTCGATTCGATCGATGCCCTCGAAATCATTCTGATACTCGAACGTAACTATGGTATTCGTATAGCGAATCCGGGGGAGGGGAAATCTATCTTCTACTCTGTAAAAACGTTGGCTGACTACATCACGGCAAACCGCACGAAATGAGAATAGGCGTCACAGGTATCGGTTGCGTGTCGGGGATCGGCATGAATGTGGAGGAACATCTTTGCGCTTTCCGCGAGGGGCGGAATGGGCTGGGACCTGTTACGCTCTTTCCTACCTCGCGTAAGGAACCTGTATCCGAAGTAAAACGAACGAATGAGGAACTGAAACAGGCACTCGGTATTCCGATATCCGCCGAATTATCTCGTACCGCTTTATTGGGGATGACGGCCGCCTTCGAGGCATTGGCCGATTCCGGGTTGGACTTGTCCGATCCGCATAGCGGATTACGTATCGGCCTGATCTCTTCCACCTCTACCGGGGGAATGGACCTGACGGAGTCTTTTTACCCACTCTTCCGCGAGAATCCGGCACATGGACGGTTAAGATATGTCGCCTCGCACGATGCCGGCGACAGTACGGAACGGATCGCCTCTTTCTTGGGAATTACCGGGTTCCGGACAACGGTCAGTACGGCCTGTTCGTCTGCCGCCAACGCAATTATGCTCGGAGCCCGGATGATCCGGCAGGGAATGCTCGATGTGGTGATTGCCGGCGGGACGGATGCCTTGTGTAAGTTCACCTTAAATGGTTTCGCCTCCCTGATGATCCTGGACAAGGAACCTTGCCGCCCTTTCGATAGCTCGCGTGCCGGGCTGAATCTGGGGGAAGGTGCCGGTTACCTGGTACTTCAATCGGAAGCGACCCTTGCCAATCCTCCCTATTGCCTGTTGTCCGGCTATGCGAATGCCAACGATGCTTTTCACCAGACGGCTTCTTCTGACGAAGGCACCGGTGCTTTCCTTGCCATGAAAGGTGCCCTGGATAAAGCGGGGGTGCGACCGGAGGAGGTAGACTATATCAATGCCCACGGAACAGGGACTCCGAATAATGATGCTTCTGAAAGTCGGGCTATTCTCCGCCTTTTCGAAGGCCGGATACCGCCGTTCAGTTCTACGAAAACCTGTACCGGCCATACATTGGGTGCCGCCGGTGGGATTGAGGCTGTATTCAGCGTGCTTTCCCTGAAACACGGTATTCTTTATCCGAACCTGAATTTCTCCGCTCCGGTAGAGGAAACAGGATTGATCCCTGTTACCCGTTATCAGGAGGGATTGACTCTTCGCTCTGTATTATCTAACTCCTTTGGTTTCGGAGGGAACAATGCTTCCCTGCTTTTCCAGCAATTCGATCGATAAGCTATGTTTACAAAGCCGGTTTATATAGAAAAAACAGCAGCTTCTTTTGAACGGACAGTCGACGGTTGCCTGCTCAGGGAACCTGACTACAAACTCCTGATCCCCAATGCAACCCTTCGCCGCCGTATGAGTCGTATGGTTCGTATGGGGGTGGCTACCGGATTGCAATGTATCGGGGAAACGGCTGTTCCTGTGGATGCGATCCTGACCGCCACAGGATTGGGATGCCTGGCCGATACGGAGAAGTTTATGAATACGATACTGGAGCATAACGAGGAACTGCTTGCTCCCACGGCATTTATCCAGTCTACCTTTAATACGATCGGGGCACAGATCGCTCTGCTTACCGGCAATCATAGCTATAATACGACTTACGTACATCGTGCCTTTTCTTTGGAAAGTGCTTTGTTGGATGCGGCTTTACTTTTGCAGGAAGGGGAAGCTTCGTCTGTTCTGGTTGGAGCCGTCGATGAAATGACGCCGGCCTTGGAGGTCATTCTTGGCCGTCTGGGATTTTGGAAGAAGGCAAAACCGGGCGAAGGGGCGGCTTTTTTCCTATTGTCGGGAAATCCGTCGCCGGAATGTATGGCGGAGCTTCGGGATATGGAGTTGTTCAGTGGCTCTTTCACGAAGGAAGAGATCGATAAGCGCATGGAGGCTTTTCTACTTCGGAATGGGGCTACGGATGCCTGTGTGGTCTTGCCGGATGAGTATAAACGTTACTGCGGAGAGTTCCCGACAGCCATGTCGTTTGCTCTGTGGTATGCCTGTAGCCGGATGCAGGAGGCCGGTTCTCCCGGTTCTGTTTTGTTGTATAATTCTTTCCTGGACAATCATTCGTTTTTATTAATAAAGAAAGGGTAATATATGGGATGGCTGCTATTGATAGTCGTATTGGTTTGTGTCGGAGGTTATCTGTTTTATGCCTCTTACAGCATTCGTTCGGGAGTATATGTGAAAGCCTTGTGCAAGGGAGAAACCGATAAACGTGTGGTTTGCCTCACCTTCGACGACGGCCCTGACCCGAAACATACGCCGCAGGTGTTGGATGTTCTTAAGAAGTACCAGGCACCGGCCGCCTTTTTTTGCGTAGGGGAAAAAGTACTGGAAAACCAGGAGCTCTTCAAGCGTATGGTAAAGGAAGGGTATTATATCGGAAACCATACTCACAAACACTCCTGGACGTTCCCGTTTCTTTCATTCAATAAGATGTATGACGAAATATTGAAAGGGGAAGATGCCTTGTACACGTATGCAGACCCGTTATCAGCTTTCCGCCCTCCTTTTGGGGTAACGAATCCCACTATCGCCCGCGTGACGGATGAACTGGGTTATACAATAATCGGATGGAGCATTCGTTCTTTTGATACGCGGAGAGAATCTGAAGACAGGATATTCCGCCGTATCGTCAGGCAGATCGAACCGGGGGCTGTAATTTTGTTGCATGATCGCTTGCCCGGCTGTGCCTCTCTGGTGGCTCGTTTACTGGAATATTTAAAGACAATCGATTATGAGGTCATTCCACTCGATACAATGTTTTCTTTATCTTGTCCGTATGAAAAAGAGTATGATAATAAGTAGATATATATGCCTGTTGTTGCTTCTGGCCTTTTATTTGCCGATGACGGCTCAAAAGGATCTGAAACCGTTGGTTTCGACAGCTGAGTTCCAGGAGCGGCTGAAGAAGGAAGCGGCTTCGCTCTCTTCTATTGAAAGTGATTTTACACAGGAGAAGTTTCTGGACGTTTTTAATGAGAAAATTATCTCGAAGGGACGTTTCTATTATAAACAGGAGAACATGATCCGGATGGATTATACCTCACCGGTCGATTATCAGATTATTATCAATGGCCAAAAGCTAAAGATCGTATCCGAAGGGAAAAGCAATGTTGTCAACCTGGGTTCCAACCAGATGATGAATGAAATGAAAGGGATGCTGGCTGCCTGTATGGTTGGCGATCTGAGTAGTATGACATCGGCGTATAAGTTGGAATATTATGAGTCGCCTTCTCTTTATGTGGTTAAGATCCGTCCGGTTTCTAAAAGTGTACAGGCTTATATCTCGGAGATCGTTATCTCGATAGATAAGAAAAATATGGCTGTACAAACGCTGCGCCTGTCGGAGAATGCAAAAGATTATACCGAATATCATTTTACAAACCAGCAATATAATACACTGACCGGTGATGAAAAGTTTGTTATCCGTTAGTCTTTGTCTTTTACTGATCTGCTGTTCGTGCGCTCCCTCCATCACACGGGACTGCCGGAAAGGGGAAACGTTACTGATAGGAAAAGAACAGCTTCTTCCTATGGTGGATGCTTCTGCCGGGTTGTGTAAATACAATATGACAATCGATTTCATGCGGAAGCATTTCAGCGGGTTATTGTTAGTCAAGGAGACGGATCAGGGAACCTACCGTACGCTTTTCAGCACCCATTTCGGATTGAGCCTTTTCGATTTGGAAATCGGGAGGGACGGTTTGGTGGTACATCATTGTATTGAACCATTGAATAAAAAGAAGATGCTGGATCTGTTTTATCGTGACTTCTCGGTCCTCTTCGGTTTGAACATACAACCTGAAAATAAAGCGGTCGTTTATAGCTGTACAAAACCGCAAACAGATATTGTTTATAAATTGTTCCTGCCCGGCTTCCAAGGATATTATCGTGTGGACGATATAACAAACCGCATACAAGAGATCAAGCTCGGAGCCGGCCTTCGTAAAACAACTTTCCGTTCCCTGCCCGACACCACCGGGATAGAAACGATCCGTATCAGACATACGGGATTACGGCTTTCTATCGGTTTGGGAGCCTTAAAGTAAAGAACCTTCTATCTTTGGGATATTTTGTAGCAGGAACTCTTGTGAGAGAAGGGTTAATACTCTGAAAAAGATTCGAAACAGACCAAAATAATAGAAAAACTTCCCTACCTTTGTCCCACTAAATGCATAGTAAAAGGGATGTTGACTGACTTTTATACAGTAGAAACCGTTGCGGGACAAGATGAAGGATATACCTGTGTAATCCGGCTGAATCCGGAGCATAATGTTTATAAAGGGCATTTCCCGGGTATGCCTGTGGTGCCCGGTGTTTGTATGCTCCGCATAGTGAAAGAATGCGTATCGATGATGTTGAATACTCCGGTGCGTTTTCAAGCTATAAATAGTTGTAAATTCCTCTCTGTCGTGAATCCGCTGGAACATGGTATTCTTACGTTTGCATTCTCTTTAGGCAATACTAACAGGCTACAGGCTATTGCAAGTGCAGGTGAGACGACTGTACTCAAACTAAAAGCAACGATTGTTGCGGAGTAATAACGAATAAATGGTAACAGATACTACATATACATTTCCGGATCATTTCCGGCGGGAGGGGCAATTGGCTATTGTGATTCCAACGTACAACAACGCTGCAACACTAGGACAGGTACTCACGGATGTATTAGTTTATTCATTTCCTGTTATAGTGGTGAACGATGGTTCCACCGACCATACGGTGGAGGTATTGAAAGGATTCTCCGAAATCGGTGTTATCAGCTATCCGAACAACCGGGGAAAAGGTTATGCTTTGAATACCGGACTGAAAGCAGCTATGGAGATCGGTTACCGCTATGTTATTACACTCGATTCGGACGGACAGCACTATGCAGACGATATCCCCGTTTTCCTGAAAGAAATAGAATTGCATCCGGATAGCCTATTGATCGGGGCCCGTAATCTGGCTTCTGATAATATGCCCGGAAAAAATACCTTTGCCAATAAGTTCTCTAATTTCTGGTTTACGCTGGAGACAGGCATCCGCTTAACTGATACCCAGTCGGGTTACAGGCTTTATCCTTTGAACAAGCTGAAGAAAGTATGTCTTTTCACAACAAAATACGAATACGAACTGGAGATAATCGTACAGGCTGCCTGGCGGAATATACGGGTTGCGAATGTTCCGGTGAAAGTGTATTACCCACCGGCAGGAGAGCGGGTCAGTCATTTTCGCCCGTTACGGGATTTTACACGGATCAGTTTATTGAACTCGGTGCTTGTAACCATTGCTTTGTTATGGTTCTGGCCCTGGAAATGCGTACGAAGCATAACGAAGGAGAATATAAAGAAATTCATATCTAAGAATATCACTCATTCCCCGGAGTCGAATATACGGATCGCATTAGCGGTTATGTTCGGTGTTTTTATGGGAATTGTGCCTATCTGGGGATACCAGATGATTGTTGCCGGTATATTGGCTCATTTGATGGGGTTGAACAAAGTGATCACGATCGTTGCATCGAATATCAGTATCCCTCCAATGATTCCCTTCTTGTTATTCGGGAGTTATGTGACGGGCGGGTGGATACTGGATCGTCCTGTAAAGCTGAGTGTACATGAAGTGACATTCGATACGATCAAGGATTCGTTCGTTCAGTATCTGGCCGGAAGTATGGTCTTTGCTGTTATTTGCGGGTTATTGGCCGGTGTTGTTTGTCTAACCTTGCTTTCGTTGTTTCGGAAGCCTGAGCATTCTGCCGGATGAATAAGCTGTTTATCCATATATATAATTACTTGGAACGCCAGATGGCTGTCCGTTACCTGTTACTGGTTGGTAGCTTCCTGTTATTACTTTTCTTTGCCGTACAGGTGAAATTCGAAGAAGACGTAACCCGCTTTTTTCCTGATACACAGGATGCGCGGAGTACGGAGATTGTTTTCCAAAACCTGAAGATCAAAGATAAGATTATCGTTATGTTGTCGTCTGCCGATACGGTATCCGGCACAGTTTCTTCCGATCGCCTGATTGAAGCAGGAGAAAATCTGAAAGATAGTTTGCTGGAAGAGGCTGGAACCGAGTACATAACGGATATATTTGCGGAGGTAGGTGAGGATATGATCGGGGAGGTGACCGGATTTATTTATGATAACCTGCCTGTTTTCCTGACCGAAGCTGATTATGTCCGGATGGATTCCGTATTGACTCCTGAGGGAATAGAAGGCCGTATGCGTAGTAATTATCTGAACCTGCTTTCTCCGGCAGGGGTGGCATTGAAGAATATTCTGCCCCGTGACCCGGTAGGTCTGGGTACTTCTTCTCTGGAAAAACTACGCGATTTCCAGATGACGGCTAATTATGAGTTGTATGACGGGCATATTTTTTCAAAGGATATGTCGACCTTGTTGCTTTTTATTACTCCGCGTTACGGGACAGGCAGTACAGGGAAAAACGAGTTCCTGATCGATACGATCGAAAAGCAACTGAAAGAAACGATGAACGTCTATCCCGGTGTGAAGGCGGAATATTTCGGGGGGCCGTCGGTCGGTGTCTACAATGCCCGGCAGATCAAATCGGATACCATGTTGACTATGACGATCGCCCTGATCATCATTATCGGTTTTATAACATTGGTATTCAAAAGCCGTTCGGCTGTGATCTTGATCATACTGCCTGTATTATATGGAGCCGTATTTTCACTGGCTCTGATCTTTTTTATTAAAGGTGCTGTATCGGCCATTGCGATCGGAGCGGGTGCCGCTGTGTTTGGGGTGGCACTGAGCTACTCGATCCATGTATTGTCGCATTTTAATCATGTCTCGTCCATCCGGCAGTTGATTGAGGAACTGGCCTATCCGCTTACAGTGGGGAGTTTTACAACGGTCGGGGCTTTCTTCGGGTTGGTTTTCACCAGTTCGGACCTGCTACGTGACTTTGGCTTGTTCTCTTCATTGGCTTTGATCGGGACAACCTTTTTTTGCCTGGTGTTCCTACCGCATTTCCTGAAGATAAAGAAAGGACATGAAGAGGCCGGCCGGGTGCTTCGCATTATTGAGAAGATCAACGGATATGTTTATGAAAAAAATAAGCCGTTGGTCATTACGATCGTGATCGTCTTTTTCCTGTCTCTTTATATGTCGGGAAAGGTGACGTTCGATAGTAATATGATGAACCTGAGCTTCGAACCGGCTAACCTGAAGGCGGCAGAACAGCGTTTGAACGATCTTTTTCAGTCGGATAATAAAACGACACTTTTCGTTTCGGTAGGTAATACTTCTGATGAAGGATTACAGCATTATGCGGAAACGAATCGTGAACTGGAAACGTTGAAAGCAGAAGGTAAGATTAAAGAATTTGCTTCGGCAGAAAAAATATTTATTCCTTATGCAGAGCAGCAGCGGCGTATCGACCGCTGGAACAGCTACTGGACGGCTGAACGGAAGGCGTTAGTCGCTAAAGAGATCAGGGAGAAAGCCGGGAAGTATCATTTCCGGACCGATGCTTTTGATGATTTCTTTACCCTTCTGGATAAACAATATAGCCCTTGCGACTTTACTTCCGGCGACTCTTCTTTACCGTTGCTCGACAGTTGGGCTTCTTCGGCCGATTCACTTTCCATGTTTATCACGCAGGTTCGTTTGAATGAGGATGATAAAGAGTTTGTTTATGACCGTTTTGCCGATAATGACGGATTGGTGATTTTTGATCGCGGGTATTTTGCCAATAAGTGGGTCTCGGCTATCAATGATGACTTTTATCTGATCCTTTATATCTCCTCTTTTCTGATCTTCTTCGCCTTATTGATCTCGTACGGACGGATCGAATTGACGTTGATGACTTTTACTCCGATGGCTGTCAGCTGGGTGATCATCCTGGGATTGATGGCAGTAACCGGTACGCAGTTCAATATTGTGAATATCATCCTTTCGACCTTTATCTTCGGTCTGGGAGATGATTTCAGTATTTTTATCATGGATGGCCTGCAACAGGAATACCGGACGGGAAAAAAGATGCTTACTTCCCATAAGACAGCTATCTTTTTCTCTTCATTTACTGCGGTTGTAGGACTTGGGGTATTGGTTTTTGCAAAACATCCTGCATTACAGTCGATCTCTGTTATTTCGATTCTGGGAATGATCTCTGTCGTATTGGTTTCTTATACGATCTTGCCGATCCTGTTCCGCTTTTTTATTTCCCGGCCTGCCTCAAAAGGAAATTTCCCTTATACTTTGTCTGCGCTTCTGGTCACAGTCTGGTTTTTTGGCTTGTTTGTTACCGGTTGTTTATTGATGATGGGAGTAGCGCTTCTGTTGATACTGCTACCTGTAGGAAGGAAAAGGAAAAAGCAGTTGTTCAGTCGGATCATGATGTATATGCTCCGTATTTTCCTGAAAGCTGCCTGGATAGCCCGGCGTGAGAAAATAAATCCGGGTAATGAAACTTTTGAGAAGCCGTCGGTGATAATTGCTAACCATCAGTCTTTTGTGGATATACTGGTCATGCTTTCTCTGGCACCCAAGCTGGTGATGGTGACGAACAGGTGGGTATGGCATTCTCCCGTTTTTGGAAAGATTGTGCAATATGCTGATTTTGTGCAGACAGAGGATGGGTATGAAAAAGTTTTACATCATCTTCGTGATAAGGTTGCTCAGGGATATTCGGTGGTTGTTTTCCCGGAAGGGACGCGTTCGGCAGACTGTAAAGTACATCGTTTTCATAAAGGTGCTTTTTATCTGGCTGAAAAATTACAGTTGGATATACTGCCGGTCGTTCTTTACGGAACAGGAATGATCATTTCGAAACGGCAGCCGTTCTATGTGAAGCGAGGGGTATTGTGCACCCGTATATTGCCCCGCATAGCCAACACCGATACAAGTTTTGGTGTGACGTATCAGGAACGTTCCAAAGCCATCGCAGCCGTTTTCCGTACTGCTTATCAGGAGACTTGCGATATTTATTCAAATTCAGATAATCCTTATTTTTACAGGCAGTTGGTTGCCAATTATATTTATAAAGGCCCGGTGGAGGAATGGTATATTCGTATTAAAGTCCTCATGGAGGATAAATATGAGTTTTTTAACCGGATTATTCCGCGTAAAGCCCGGATAACAGATATTGGTTGTGGGTTGGGGCCGCTTTCTTACATGCTTGCTATGCTTTCGGAAGAACGGACTGTTCTGGGTATTGACTATGATGCGGATAAGATTGCCGTTGCGAATCATAATTTTTCCAGGAACGACCGTACCCGTTTTGTTTGTGGCAATGCGGTAGACTATGATCTCCCGGCCAGTGATGTATTTATAATGAATGATATGCTCCATTATATGGATTATCCGTCGCAGGAACGTTTGTTGGAAGCCTGTATCGGTAAGCTATTGCCGGGTGGAATGTTGGTTATTCGTGACGGTGATGCCGGAGGTACGGTTAAACACCGGGTGACCCGGTTTACCGAGCTGCTTTCTACCCGTTTACTGGAATTCAATAAAAGGGAAAACGATCTTTATTTTCCTACGCATGAAATGTTTATCCGGCTCGCAGAACGACACCGGATGGAGATAGAGCAGCAGGCTAACGATCGTTTTACATCCAATACGATCTATATTCTGCGAAGAAAGGAGTGTGCACATGAGTAACAGTAGCCGATACGATGTTATTATCATAGGAAGCGGACTGGGCGGTCTGGCTTGTGGCGTAACTTTGAGTAAAGAAGGGTATAATGTCTGTGTGCTCGAAAAGAATTCTTTACCCGGTGGTTGTTTTCAATCTTTTAAACGGTATGGCAGAATGCTGGATACAGGCATTCATTATATAGGCAGTATGGATGAGGGTGAAATCATGCGGCAATACTTCACTTATTTCGGAATAATGGATAAGTTGAAGATGCGGCGGATGGATGAAGAGGCATTCGACATGATCTGCTACAAAGATAAGTTTTATCCTTTCGCCATGGGACATGAACGGTTTGCCGAGACTTTGGCCCGTGAATTTCCGAAAGAAAAAGACGCTCTTTATCGTTATGTCGATATGCTGGATGCTGTTGGCCGTTCGATCAGTGTGGAACAGTTGAGAAAAGGGAAACTGTCTTCCGGCAATATGGATAATTTTTATGTCTCTGCTTGGGAACAGATCCGGGGGATTACTCCGGATGAGACTTTGCGACAGGTGTTATCCGGCAGCGTTCTATTGTATGGAGGCGATCAGTCGGTTTCTACTTTTTATCATCATGCCATCATTACGAATTCGTACCTTCAGGGGGCCTGGCGCTTTGTCGACGGAAGTATGCAGGTGGCAGATGCCCTGGTGGGCATGATCCGCCAAAACGGTGGAACAGTACTGACCGGCGCAGAAGTGAGCAAACTCTATTTGTCCGGAAACGAAATAAAAGCCGTAGAGATTAATCATTCGGAACAACTGGAATCCCGGTATGTTATCTCTTCCCTGCATCCTTTCAATACGTTGAGTCTGGTGGAGAAATCTCCGTTGATACGGAAGGCTACTCTATCCCGTTTACAACATTTGCCTAATTCATACGGATTGTTTTCTGTCTATCTGCTTCAGAAACGGGAGAGCACACGGTATTATAACCGGAATCTCTTTTTGTTGGGAGATCAGAATGCCTGGTATAATACCCGGTATCCCGAAGATACCCGGATCAATACTTGTATGGTTTCGATGCAACCGTCTTCTGTCCAGGAGCAGTATACCGATGTGATTTGTCTGCTTTCACCCATGTATCTGTCGGAGGTGAAAAACTGGGAAGATACGACTGTCGGAAGACGGGGTGCCGATTATGAAGAGTTTAAAATGCAAAAAGCACAGCAGTTAATGGCTTTTGCCGAACGATATTGTCCGGGCATTTCACAGAATACCGAGAAAATAGTGACTACTACTCCCCTTACTTACAGGGATTATACCGGTACTCCCGATGGTTCGGCCTATGGAATAATGAAGAATTATAAAAATCCGTTGATCACATTGATTCCCCCCCGTACGCGTATGTCTAATTTGTTCCTGACCGGACAAAGCTTGAATGTACATGGTGCTTTAGGGGTAACGTTGACTTCAATGCTGACTTGTGCGGAACTGTTAGGGTCGGAATATCTGGCCCGGAAAATAGGAGATGTCTGATATGAAAATAAAGAAGATAATAAAATACCTGATCCTGTCCGTTCTCTGTTTTGTCGGACTGATCCTGATCGCTTCCTTTGTCCTTTATCTGACGGCAGATATGAAACAACCGATTATCGACAGACAATCGCTGCCGGCTTATTCTCTGGTAAAGACAGATAGTCTGCGTACGTATGGCCCGAATCATCTGCGGCAGAGCAAAAGCGGGTTGTGGGAAATGTCGTTGCAGGGGAATCCGGTCGAAAGGGGAGTTGCTTTCGGGAAATTGGCAGAAGATTTGCTCCATTACCAGGAAGAGGTTTTTGTCGATCAGATACGTCAGATCATACCTTCGGACAGTTATCTGAAGTTCCTGCGTTTTTTCCTGATCCTGTTTAACCGCAACCTGGGAGAATACATACCGGAAGAATACCGGACGGAGATCTACGGAATCTCTCTTTCCTGTTCCCACGAATATGATGCGATCGGTACTCCTTACGAACGTCAGTTGAATTATCATGCCGCACATGATATCGGCCATGCTATGCAGGATTATATGTTGGTCGGGTGTAGCTCTTTTGGTGTCTGGGGAAGTGAAAGTGCGGATTCGACTTTATTGATCGGGCGTAATTTCGACTTTTATGTGGGCGATGATTTTGCCCGTAATAAACTGGTTTCGTTCTACCGTCCATCCGATGGATATTGTTTTGCATCCGTAGGTTGGGCGGGCATGACCGGTGTGTTGTCGGGGATGAATGAAACGGGACTGACAGTTACCATCAATGCTGCCAAATCGACTATGCCGGTATCGGCTGCCATGCCTATCTCTTTATTGGCACGCGAGATCCTTCAATATGCTTCCACCATAGAAGAGGCGTATGCGATTGCACAGAAACATAAAACTTTTGTTGCCGAGTCTTTATTGATTGGTTCGGCAAAAGACGAGAAGGCTGCCATCATTGAGAAGTCGACCGATCAGATCGCCCTGTTCTGTTCGGAAACAAATCGTATTATCTGTACGAACCATTATCAAGCGGACACCTTTAAAGAGGATGTCCGGAATAAGGAGAATATAGCCACTTCCGATAGTCCTTACCGGTATGCCCGGTTGGATGAATTGCTGGATGAGAATATCCCGGTAGATGCTTCGAAAGCTGCATCTATATTACGTAACCGGTTCGGAAAGGAAGGTCGGAATATCGGATTGACCAACGAGAAAGCGCTCAACCAGTTTATTGCCCATCATTCGGTGATCTTTGAACCGGCTAAACGACTGATGTGGGTGTCGACTGCGCCCTGGCAATTGGGTGAATATGTGGCTTATGATCTGAATGTGATTTTTGCCCATCCGTCTGATACAGAAGAATTATGCATCGATAGTCTTTCTTTGCCTGTGGATACCTTTTTGAATAGTCCGGTTTATCAGCAATTATTGACCTATAAAAAGTTGGCGAAGGAGATTCGCCACAGTATCGGTAACATTATTCCTCTCGATGAAGAAACGGTCGATCAGTTTATATTGTCCAATCCGGAATTCTATTATACCTGGCAGTTGGCGGGGGATTATTATCATCTGTTCGGTCCGGAGGACAAGGCTGTTTTTTGTTGGCAGACCGCTTTGACAAAAGAAATACCTAAAGAAGAAGAACGTATTGTACTGGAAAAAAGAATTAAAAAATAAACGAAATGGAGAAGTTTAGCGACATACAATTCAAAACTCCTGCGGAGATCAAAAGGTATCAGGAACTTCGGCTTGCCGATGAACTGGAATACCTGAACAGGCATTCGGCCTTTTATCAACGTATGTTCCGCGAGGAGAGGATCGATATATCCGGTATCCGCACATTGGAAGATTTACAGCAATTGCCTGTTACGACAAAAACAGACCTGCAACTGCATAATGAGGATTTTGTTTGTGTGGATAAGGCAGAGATCATCGATTATGTGACAACTTCGGGGACATTGGGCGATCCGGTTACATTTGTACTGACTTCAGGCGACCTGGACCGTCTGTCTTATAACGAATATCTATCGTTTACAACGGCGGGGTGCACGCGGGAAGATGTCATGCAGTTGATGACCACGCTCGACCGGCGTTTTATGGCGGGCCTGGCCTATTATATGGGAGCCCGTGAACTGGGGGCGGGAGTCGTTCGCGTCGGTAACGGGATACCTGAATTACAGTGGGACACGATCCACCGGATACATCCTTCTTTCTGTATGGTTGTCCCCTCTTTTCTGATAAAGTTGATCGAATATGCGGAGGCCAACGGGATCGATTATAACAATTCTTCCATCAGGAAAGCGATTTGTATCGGAGAGGCATTACGTAATCCTGATTTCTCCCTGAATACATTAGGACAACGTATCCATGAAAAATGGCAGACCCCCTTATTGCAATCCACGTATGCATCCACGGAAATGCAATCTTCTTTTACAGAATGTGAGGCATGCCGGGGAGGTCATTTGCAGCCGGAGTTGATCATTGTTGAATTTCTGGATGATAAGAACCTGCCTGTCGCAGAAGGGGAAGCAGGTGAAGTGACGATCACTACACTGGGTGTACGGGGAATGCCTCTGCTTCGTTTTAAAACAGGCGATATCTGTTATCATTATACGGAGCCGTGTTCCTGCGGAAGGAATACGATGCGGCTCAGTTCGGTATTGGGGCGTAAAGGGCAAATGATAAAGTATAAAGGAACCACTCTTTATCCACCGGCTTTATATGATATTCTCGACAATATTCCCGGAGTAAAAAATTATGTAGTAGAAGTCTATACAAATGATCTGGGGACTGACGATATTCTGATTCGGGTAGGAAGCGATTTACAAACGGAGGCTTTCGCCAAGCAAATCAAGGATCTGTTCCGGTCGAAAGTACGGGTAGCACCGACCATTCAGTTTGCCTCTCCTGATTATGTGGCTAAAATTCAGATGCCGCAGATGAGCAGGAAAGCAATTAAATTTATAGATTTGCGATAATTTAGTACTAATTTAAAATGTAATCGTATGAAACAGTTGATGGTATTGATGTTTTTATTTCTGGCAAGCTTTGTGAATGCACAGGAGAAAGCAAATTTGAAAGACATAGAAGAACTGACCTTTTTCGGTGTAGACTTTTCTATGGCTAAGGTGTACGGTGCCGATGAAACGACAGAACAGTTTAAAGACGCGTTTTATGGGATAAATACGCTGTTTCAGCGTGAACCGAAAAAGTATGATCTCGATAAGGCTTTCGATGCAAAAGTAACGTTGGACCTCACAACGGCCCAGGATCTTATTGAACAGATAAAGAAAGCAGATTTCGTGGCTCAGGATACTGGTTATGAATTGACTAATGAAGAAATAGCAGAGCATATCCGTCATTTTAATACCGGGGATGCCCAGGGGTATGGGGCCGTATTTATCGCCGGACTACTGAATAAAGGGAAAGGTCAGGCTACTTATAATGTTGTAGTATTCGATATCGCTACAAAAGATATTGTCTTGAATAAGCAATTTACAGAGAAAGCCAGAGGGTTCGGACTTCGTAATTTCTGGGCTTATTCCGTTTATAAGACACTGAATAAAATAAAGAAGATCAAGTAACTGTTTCTATGTTTTCTTGTTTGTAATCCTCCCGTATCGCAGGGGGATTTTGCAGAAGTTAAAAAAAAATGCTTTAGCTTCATTTCTTGTGTAAAGTGTGATAATTAAGACGTATGATCCGTATGACATCCGGTGTCATATAATGTCATAAAGCGGACAGGTTTTGTCAGCTAAATATCAGCGGTTTTTTAATATAATTCTAATCTCTTCAATACAATTTATAGAGTGTTAGGGCGTTGGTATTAAACGTAAATGCTTACCTTTGCGGCCGACTGTCTGCGTTAGGATAGCTTTTTTAGACAATTAATTATCACACTTTATACAAACGTATGAGAAAGTATAAACTAATCAACAACGTGCTGGGATGGATCGTATTCCTGATCGCCTCCACCGTTTATTTGATGACTATCGAACCCACTGCCAGTTTCTGGGATTGCGGTGAGTTCATTTCTTCGGCTTTTAAACTGGAAGTAGGGCACCCGCCCGGCGCACCGTTCTTTATGTTGACGGCCAATCTGTTTACACAGCTTGCATCCGACACTGCTACGGTGGCTAAAATGGTTAATTCCATGTCGGCGCTGTTCAGCGGACTGACTATTCTGTTCCTGTTCTGGAGTATAACCCACCTGGCCCGCAAGATCATGGTGAACGATGAGAATGAAATTTCTCTGGGTACGATGATCACTATTATGGGTAGCGGTCTGGTAGGCGCATTGGCTTATACCTTTAGCGATACATTCTGGTTCAGTGCGGTAGAAGGCGAAGTATATGCCTATTCATCCCTGTTCACAGCCCTTGTATTCTGGCTGATCCTGAAATGGGAAGAGGCTGCCGATCGTCCTCATGCCGATCGCTGGATCGTACTGATTGCATATCTTATGGGATTAAGTATCGGTGTCCACCTGTTGAACCTGCTTTGTATCCCGGCGATCGTATTGGTTTACTACTATAAGAAATTCCCGAACCCGACGATGAAAGGTACCATCTATGCACTGTTGGTTTCTTTTGCTATCGTAGCTTTGATGATGTACGGTGTCGTTCAGGGACTGGTTGAGGTATGCGGCTATTTCGAACTATTGTTCGTCAACGTATTAGGAATGCCTTACAATTCGGGAGTGTTTGCCTATGTGATTGTACTGGCAGGCGTATTGATTTGGTCTATCTGGGAAACGATGCGCGACGAGGTTCATCCTGTGCGAATGAAGATCGCCTTTATCGCGGCTATCGTATTGGTAGGTGTTCCGTTTATCGGAAGCGGTTATGTACTGGCTGTTATCCTGACAGCTGCGCTGACAGCTTACCTGTTTATGAGTAAAAAGGTAAATATCAAATTGCTGAATACGGTTCTGGTATGCCTGATGGTGATCGTAGTAGGTTATTCTTCCTATGCATTGACCATGATCCGTGCTACAGCCGATACGCCTATGAACCAGAATGCACCGAGTGATATTTTCACCCTGCGTTCGTACCTGGCCCGTGAACAGTACGGTAAGACTCCGTTGTTGTACGGACAGACCTTTGCTTCGGAAGTGAAGCGTGAAAACCAGGGTGGTAACTGCTCTCCTGTAACCAAGGAAGGTGAAGCCGTATGGAGCCGCGTGATCAAGAAAGACAAGAACGAGAAAGATAAATACTATATCTCACGTCACGATGTCGATTATGAGTATGTGGACGAGCTGAGTATGCTTTTCCCACGTATGTACAGCAACGTCGATGCTCATGTGGGAGCTTATAAGGAATGGTCGCAGTTCAAGGGAGAACCGGTGAAGTTTAACCGTTGCGGTGAAAACGTAACCGTGATGAAACCGACGTTTGCCGAAAACCTGCGTTATTTCTTCGCTTACCAGCTCAATTTCATGTACTGGCGCTACTTCATGTGGAACTTCTCCGGACGTCAGAATGATATCCAGGGGAATGGTGAGGTGTTGAACGGTAACTGGATCACCGGTATCAAGGCGATCGACGAGGTACTTGTCGGTCCGCAGGATAATATGCCTTCTGATATTGCCGATAATAAAGGACACAATGTCTACTATATGTTGCCGCTTCTGCTCGGTATCCTCGGGTTGTTGTATCAGGCTTATTCCGGACAGCGTGGTATCCAGAGCTTCTGGATCACCTTCTTCCTCTTCTTTATGACGGGTATCGCCATTGTGCTTTATCTGAACCAGACTCCTTACCAGCCGCGTGAACGAGACTATGCCTATGCAGGTTCTTTCTATGCGTTCTGTATCTGGATCGGGTTCGGTGTCGCGGCACTGGCCAAGCTGATACAACGGTATGGCAAGATGTCGCCGGTAGTGGCCGGTTCTGTGGCAACTGTACTTTGTCTGTTTGTGCCTATCCAGATGGCCAGCCAGACCTGGGACGACCACGATCGTTCGGGACGTTACGTCTGCCGTGATTTCGGTGCTAACTACCTGGAATCATGCGAACCGAATGCTGTGATCTTCACCAACGGCGATAATGATACATTCCCTCTGTGGTATGCTCAGGAAGTGGAAGGTATCCGTACAGATGTCCGTGTATGTAACACCAGCTACCTGCAAACCGACTGGTACATCGACCAGATGAAGAAACAGGCTTATGAGTCGGCTCCGCTGCCTATCTCATGGGATCGTGCGGATTACGTACAGGGTACACGTGATGCAGCTTATGTATTTCCAATGACCGACAAACCGATCGACTTGTCTACGGCCCTGAATTTCGTTCGCAGCAATGATCCGAAGTTCAAGAAGATACCGGGCATAAGCCAGGAACTCGACTATATCCCAGCCGAAACGCTAGTCTATAAGGTCGACTCTGCTAAGGCCGTAGCCAAAGGTCTGGCAACAGACTCTACCGGCTTATTGAAGGAAATGACGATCGACCTGAAAGGTAAGAACGCACTGGGCAAACAGGAACTGATGATCCTGGATATGCTGCAGACAAACGACTGGGAACGTCCTATCTATTATGCAATCACCGTGAACCCCGACCAGTTCGTCGGCCTGGACGGTTACTTTGAACAGACAGGTCTGGCTTACCAGATCGTACCGAAGCAGGCAAACAAAGGAACCAACACGGAAAAGATGTATGATAACGTGATGAACAAGTTCAAATGGGGTGGCGTAGACAAACCGGGCGTTTATATTGACGAAAACGTGATGCGTATGTGTAAGAGCTACCGTATGGCACTGTTCAATAAGCTGGCCGAAGACTTGCTGAAAGAAGGTAAGAACGATAAAGCATTGAACGTACTGGACAAGTGTATGGAAGTATTGCCACCGGAAAACGTACCGTTGGATTATACCGCACTTTCTACGGGTGAGCTTTATTATGCTCTCGACCAGGATGAAAAGGCTGAAGAGGTATTTACCGGAATTGCCGAGAATGCCATGCGCAATATCGACTGGTTCTTCCGTCTGAAACCGTCTCAGCTGGCCTCTGTGACAAGAGAATTGGAACATAACCTGGCCGTCATGCAGCAGGTATTGGCAGTCAGCAAACATTATAATCCCGAATTTGCTAAGAAGTATCAGGAAGAGTTTGACAACTACCGGATGGCTTACGGTTCGGTTCGC
This sequence comes from Parabacteroides timonensis, assembly GCF_900128505.1. Taxonomy (NCBI): domain Bacteria; kingdom Pseudomonadati; phylum Bacteroidota; class Bacteroidia; order Bacteroidales; family Tannerellaceae; genus Parabacteroides; species Parabacteroides timonensis. The sequence goes on along the minus strand of NZ_LT669941.1, from coordinate 3,815,319 downwards.
AGAGAATAATAAAGTATGTTTATAGAACAACCGCCCTGGTTTTACAGGGTCCTGTTCCCAGGGGTAATCTGGCGGATACCGGCCAAGGAGAAGTGTGTATATCTCACCTTCGACGACGGCCCTATTCCCGAGGTTACCCCTTGGGTCTTGGATATACTCGACAAATATGGTGTGAAAGCGACCTTCTTCTGTGTAGGCGATAATGTCCGCAAACACCCTGAAGTGTATCAGATGGTGCTCGATCGCGGACACCGGGTAGGCAATCATACCTTCCACCATATTCAGGGGCTTCAATATTGGACGAAGAACTACCTGGATGATATCGAGAAGGCTGCCGGATATATCCATAGCGACCTCTACCGTCCGCCGCACGGACACATGCGTTTCCCGCAGGTAGTGGCCCTCAGGAGGAAATACAAGATCATCATGTGGGACGTGGTGACCCGCGATTACAGTCCCCACATGACTCCCAATGGCGTATTCAACGTGGTAAAAAACTATGCCCGCAACGGCTCAGTGATCGTTTTCCACGACTCCCTCAAAGCCGAGCGCAACATGCGTGAAGCCATGCCCCGTGCCATCGAATGGCTACAGAAGGAAGGGTATACGTTCAAGGTGTTCGAATAATGTGCCAATTGTAGGAAAATGTGAACTTATCCACCAACATAAAGGACAAAGCAAAAGAATTAGGCTTTGATGCCTGCGGAATAGCAGAGGTTTCTTCCGCAGACACCGAAGCTTTGTTTTTTGACCGGTGGATAGCCGAAGGATACCATGCCGGAATGAAATATATGGAGAACTATCGGGATATCCGTCTCAACCCCACCGGCCTGGTGGAAGGTGCCCGCTCCGTTATCTCCGTCGCCCTCAACTATTATCCGGCACAGAAACAATCCCCCGATGCCCCCCGTATCTCCTATTACGCCTACGGAAAAGACTACCATGTCGTATTGAAAGACAAGCTCCGCCAACTTTGGCAATACATAACGGAAGAACTTCTTTCCACGGAAGAAGCTCTTGAAGCCCGTGCCTTCACTGATTCCGCCCCCCTTCTTGAACGTTACTGGGCCTGGAAAGCCGGCCTCGGCTGGATCGGAAAGAACACCAACCTTATCATCCCCGGTAAAGGCTCTTTCTTCTTCCTCGGTGAGATCGTCACCACGTTGGAACTCGATTACGATAGTCCCCGGGAAAATCGTTGCGGCGATTGCCGTCGTTGCCTCGATGCCTGTCCGACGGGTGCTCTCGAAAGTGCCGGCCACCTGAACGCAAACAAATGCATCTCCTACCTAACCATCGAGCATAAAGGCGATATTCCTTCGCAGTACGCTGCCCGTCTGGGTGACCGCCTCTATGGTTGTGATACCTGTCAGGAGGTCTGTCCCTGGAACCGTTTTGCCCGGCCCACCCGTGAGACGGCATTTTCTCCTTCCCCTGCCTTCCTTTCTTTGAAAAAAGAAGACTTGCAGAACTTTACACGCGACGATTATAATCGTATCTTTGCCGGGTCGGCCGTGAAACGCGCCAAATATGAAGGACTCATACGAACAATCAATAACAAAAAAGATAAGCCATGAGAAGAACATTCAACCTCCTGCTGCTCTCTTTTCTTTGTACCTTGGCTGCCTTTGCTGCCCCGGGCGAACTGAAAGAGAAGCTAGCTTCCCTTAAAGGGATCAGTAACATCGAACAACTCGAGTCGGACGTTTATCCGGAAAAGTATCTGGTGCGTATCACTCAACCTGTCGATCCGAAAAATCCGGCGGCCGGTACTTTCACTCAGCGCGTCATCATCGGCCATGTCGGTTTCGACCGTCCCACCATCCTGGTGACGGAAGGCTACGGCGCTGCTTATGCTCTCAATCCCAAATATCAGGAAGAGTTGACTAAATTGCTCGATGCCAACCTTGTCTTTGTAGAATATCGTTACTTTCTCGAGTCGACCCCCGAACCTTGCAACTGGGATTACCTGACCGCCGAAAACTCGGCCTACGATCTGCATAATGTCAATCAGACGTTCAAACAATTGTATACTGGCAAATGGATCAGCACCGGTATCAGTAAAGGTGGCCAGACCACAATGCTCTACCGTGCCTTTTTCCCCGATGATGTGGATATCTCTGTCCCTTACGTCGGCCCGTTGTGTAAAGGCGTTGAAGACGGACGCCACGAGCCTTTCCTCCGCAAGGTCGGTACCAAGCAGGAACGCCGAAAGATAGAAGACTTCCAGCGTGAAGTCCTGAAGCGTAAAGCTGAAATGCTTCCCTTGCTCGAAGCTTTCTCCAAAGATAAGAACCTGGAATACCGTATCCCGATGGCCGAAGTGCTCGATTATTGCGTATTGGAATACCCGTTTGCCCTTTGGCAGTGGGGCACTCCTGTATCAGTCATACCTTCTTTGCATTCGGACAGCCCGGCTTTGTTCAAGCATCTGATGGAGATCAGCAGTCCCGACTATTTTGCCGAGAACCAGCCTAATATCTCTTTCTTCGTACAGGCTGCCCGCGAACTGGGCTACTACGGTTACGACACGAAGCCTTTCAGGAAATACCTGACCATCGACAGCAGCAAAGGTTACCTCAACCGCATCATGCTACCCAAAGAGCTGGTCGACAAGGTGGAATTCCGCCCTGCCCTTTATCATAAGATATATAACTTCCTGAAAGACAACGACCCGAAGATGATCTTTATCTATGGCGAGATCGACCCCTGGAGTGCCGCCCACGTCCCTGTCTTCAAAGGTAAAGTGAACGAACAGGTCTACTTCCAGCCCCGCGGTAGCCACCGTGCACGCATCGGCAACATGCCGGAGGATGTCAAGGAGCGGATATTGACGCAACTGAATAAATGGTTGGCTGAGTAGTTCTAGATATTGGGGCTATTACCTCGTGTTTTCAATTCGAACAGTTGGAAACAGAGTTCATCGTCGTTATAATTCTCGTTGAAAGGATGTGAAGAGGAGATATATAACCCGTCTGGACGTACAAAGAGGAGATTGGAGTTGTAGGTGTAATCCGGCATCCGGGTTTCACCGAGCAGGCGGAACTGTTTGTCGAGTATCATGATCGTGAAGTTCTTTCTTCCGAATTGCAACAGTTCCATGGCTTCCCGGTCTTTGAGTTTTCGCCCGATTTCCGTAGCCGGGTAGGCGATACGGTAATATACTTCGCGATACGGATCGTAAAGGATACCTCCATAGTTCGGATTCTCTGTCGCATCCTGGAAAGTCAGGTTGCCGTAATCGTCCAATAATCTGACCTGCTCGATATATCGGCTTTTGGCCGGGACACGGGTCATTTCATCCTGCGAAGGAGAGGCCACCAGCAGATCTTCCAGGAAATGGAAGGAGTAGACGAAGTTCGTCCCGTTGAAACAACGTTGCATATAGCTTTCCCAACCGTACTTCTTTTGTTTGTTTTGATTCGGGAACGTGATATATTCGGGGGGATAGGTATGGATGATTCCCGTCTGTATATTCAGGACGGCAGCGATCGGATCGTGTTCGATCCATCTGTCAGCCTCTGCAATAATATAGAGGGAATCGCTTTGCAAGCGTACTTCTCCCTCTTGCGTGAAACTTCTCATATCCAGAGGGATTCCTTCCTGGCTATTCTTGATGGGGATACGCTTTTTTATCTCGGCTTTCCGGTCGATCAGGATCAACTCTTCCCCATAGTAGCCCGAAAGATAAATGCTATCGAGGTTATGGATATAATAACCGCTGAGGTTTCCTACACCGTTGGGGCCTTCACGGTCTGTCTTGATCTCAAACAGATGCTTACCTGAATGTATATCGTAGAAGTGTATTGTATTGGAATCATGGCACTGAAGGGTTAGATATTCCTTTTGATCCGTATCGGTATATGGCGATACACACATCATGAAAGGGTAGGTTTTCGTATCGAGATTAAAAACGAGTTTTTTACCGGTTGGTACTAACGTATAGTCAATATTTTTCAGCTTCCCGGAACAGGATAAAAGCAGAAGAAGCAAAAACGGTAGAAAGTATTTCGTTTTCATAGGAGACCGGATTTAAAAGTAGGTATAATGTGAACGCAAATATAGTTATTTTCTACCGTTTACGAAATAATCGTAATGATAATATAGATTAATCAGACGTGAGTTAAAACATTCCCTGCACTTTATAAACGAACTCCATCCATACCCAGTAGCGGATGGCCTTGCCCAGGAACATCGAAATGGCGACGATCCAGATGTTAGCGCGGAGGAAACCCAGTGCCACTGCGATAAAGTCGCCGATGCCGGGGAGGAAGACGAAGAAGCCCATCCAGGAGCCTTTTCCTGCGATCCAGTCCTGAACCTTTTGGAGCTTTTTAGCATCCAGTTTGAGGTATTTCTCGATCCATTCCACTTTGCCGAGCATACCGAGCCAGTAACAACTCATACCGCCCAGGAAGTTTCCCAGGGTGGCGGCGATCATACAGGGCCAGTAGGAGGAACCGGCCAGCAGCACACCTGTCAGTACCACCTCACTACTAAAAGGCAGAATGGTAGCTGCCAGGAAAGAGGCGATAAACACCCCGATGTATCCATATTCTATAAGAAATTCCATAGACGTAATATCAGGAGGGAAATAAAAAGTACAATTGTCGAATAGAACATCCAGAAGATGATCTTACCCCGCATAACGGTGAAGAAATGAGCTATCAGTATCGAGGCAGGCACACAGGCTGTTTCCAGGAACTCTTCGGAAGCCTGCTCGTAAAGGAAATAAAGAGCGAATGCCCATACCGACATGGCGATTAGGAAGGATAAGAATTGGCGTGTACGCAAGACATCCTCGAACTCATGTGTAATGATGTTGATGGCGGAGGCGGTTGTCAGAAAGGCTGTCCACAGTATGGCGATCCAACTCAGCAGGCCGATCTCCTGTGAAACCAGGAAACGTATCTTAAGCAGGGAGGCAAACGGGATCGTGAACGGCGTGAAGTCGCGGAACCATACACACCAGCCCAACAGAAACCAGTAGATTGTGCCGACCCCCAATAGGGAGGCAAGGAAGGTTCGTATGTTCAGTGTCCTGAAGTTATACATCCCCATCCAGAACAGCGGCAGGAACCATAGGATATGAATCCATAACAGGCTACCTACACCGATAAGCAGTGCTGCGTTGTAGGCGTTACTTTTGGCTTCCGGGTCGTGATAGGACATGAATAGCTGGTAGATAGCTAGTATGAGGCAGAATACACCCAGTGAAGTCGATTTCAGCGGGAGGAAGTCCGGGTTGGTGCTGATGAACAGTACATAAAAGAGAAAAGGCAATAGTGTCTTTTCCCGGATCAGGACCAATATATAGTTGGCCCGGTGGATCAGGAAAGCACCTCCGAACATCAATAATATACCGATGCCGTAGGTGAAAGCCTTGCCGGGCAGTACCTGGCAGATGGCGTTCCACAGCGGAGGGGCAGTCACTTCGCCATATACCGGATATCCTACCGAATTCATGTAACTAATTACCCAGCATACAACACAGGCCAGCAACACGGTAATAAAGGTACCAGTGCCGGATATGTTGTTTCTGCGTGAGTAATTGTATGTACTGTTCATTATGCTTTAGATATAATACCCTCTTACAGATCAAATCCTATATCGCTCCGGAAATACTTCTTGTCGAATAAGATTTTCTTCGCACCGGCAAAAGAGCGGGCCAGGGCCTCTTCCTTGTCGGCTCCGTAAGAGCTGACGGCGATGACGCGTCCACCGTTGGTCAGGATACGACCGTTGGCAGCGACGGTACCGGCGTGGAAAAGGATGTTGTCGGATGGAACATCGTCCAGGCCGTAGATCAATTTGCCTTTCTCGTATGCTTCGGGATAACCGCCGCTTACCAGCATAACAGTAACGGCTGCACGCGGGTCGTGAACCAGGGTGCGGTTGTCGAGGTTACCTTCGGCTATGCCTTCCAGCAGGTCTACTAGGTCGCTTTGGATACGGAGCATAACTACTTCCGTCTCCGGGTCGCCCATACGGCAGTTGTATTCGATCACCTTCGGGTCGTTCTCGTTGATCAGGCCAAGGAAGATGAAACCTTTGTAGTCGATACCTTCCGCTTTCAGTCCTTCGATAGTCGGACGGATAATCTGCTCGTCCACCTTTGCCATATAGGTTTCGTCGGCGAAAGGAACAGGGGAAACGGCTCCCATACCGCCGGTGTTGAGGCCTGTGTTGCCTTCACCTATACGTTTATAATCTTTGGCTACCGGGAGTACTTTGTAGTTTGTGCCGTCGGTCATGACGAATACGGAGCATTCGATACCTGTCATAAATTCTTCGATAAGGACTGTTCTGCTGGCGTCGCCGAACATGCCGTTCAGCATGTCGCTCAGTTCCTTTTTCGCTTCTTCTAGTGTTTCGAGGATCAATACGCCTTTGCCGGCTGCCAGTCCGTCGGCTTTCAATACGTAAGGGGCTGTCAGCGATTCGAGGAAGGCATATCCTTCTTCCAGATTTTCGGCAGTGATACTCTTGTAACGGGCTGTCGGTATGTTGTGACGCATCATGAAAGCCTTGGCAAAGTCTTTGCTGCCTTCCAGCTGTGCACCGGCTTTAGAGGGACCGATCACCGGGATGGAGGCCAGGGAAGCGTCGTTCTTGAAGAAGTCGTAGACACCTTTTACCAACGGGTCTTCCGGGCCTACAACCACCATGTTGACGTTGTTAGCCAATACGAATTCTTTTATGGTCTGGAAATCGTCAGCCTTGATATGTACATTGGTTCCCACCTGTGCAGTACCTGCGTTACCGGGGGCAATGAATAACTTGTCCACCTTCGGACTTTGAGCGATCTTCCAGGCTATTGCGTGTTCGCGGCCGCCGGAGCCTAATAACAGAATATTCATATCGTCGTAATTTATTTTAAATAATCATCAAAGTATCGTGTAATCTTCTCATACAGATGCGGGCGGTCTTTGCCGATCACGTTATGTTGGTGACGGGGATATACGAAATAGTCGGGGTAGGTATTTGCATCCACGCAGGCTTTTAGGAAGCCGAGGCTGTGTTGCCATACCACTACCGGGTCGATGTCGCCGTGTATCTGGAGCAGGTGGCCTTTCAGGTTGCCTGCTTTCAGTTTCATGTTGGCATTCTTATATCCTTCGGGGTTATCCTGTGGACGGTCCATGTACCGTTCGCCGTACATGATCTCGTAATTGCTCCAGTCGATCACCGGGCCGCCGGCTACACCGACTTTGAAAACATCGGGATGCGTCAGGATCAGGTTGGTCGTCATGAAGCCTCCGTAACTCCATCCATGTACACCGATACGGTCGGCATCCACATAGGGCAACGATCGGAGGAACTCCACACCTTTCATCTGGTCGGCCATCTCGTTGACTCCCAGGTTACGGTGGATCACGCTTTCGAAAGCAAATCCCCGGTTCGAGGTACCCCGGTTGTCGATGGTGTAGACTACATATCCGCGCCCGGCCATATAGATATCCCACCCTCTTACGCCGTTCAGCCATCCGCCTGTAACCAGTTGCGAGTGAGGGCCGCCGTAGACGTAGACGATGGTCGGGTATTTCTTGTTTTCATCCAGTCCGACGGGTTTTACCAGGCGGTAATGCAGGTCGGTCGTGCCGTCGGCCGCCTTCAGTATGCCGGCTTCTATCTCAGGCATTGCGTAGCCTTCGTACGGGTTTTTGGCGGTCAGGAGGTTTTCGAGTACCTTTCCGTCTTTCGTCTGTACAATGTCGATATTACGTGGTATCTTAGGGGCTTCGTAGCTGTCTATCGCATATTTCCCGGAAGGACTGACGGACAGGGTATGTACGCTTTCCAGGCCGGCGCTCCAGGTGAGGAGCTGTGTGTCGCCTTTTTTCAGGTTCAGCTTCCAGCCGTTCACGTTCATCGGTGTCCCGTAGCTGAATGAGCTCAGTACATGCGGTTGGGTGGAAGTGAGGAAGAGGTTTTCGCCTTTGGCATCGAAACCGTTTACACCAGTGACAACCCATTCGCCTTTGGTAAGCTGTTTCAGTAGCTTGCCGGTCGTACCATACAGGTAAAGATGATTGTATCCGTCGCGTTGGCTTTGCCAGATAAACTTATCCGGGGCGTTGGGCAGGAAAAGTATGGGGTGCTGCGGCTCGACATAGTGTTCGTTTGTTTCGGTGAACAGGTCGGCCTCCTTCTCGCCTGTCAGGGCGGAGTAGCGTACCAGGTGCATTTCGTTCTGGTCGCGGTTCAGTTCTGCGATATAGATACTTTTCCCGTCAGGGTTCCAGGCGATGTTCGTCAGGTATTTCTCTTTGGGAGTTCCTGTCTTTAGCCAGATCGTGTTGCCGCTTGCCAGGTTGTAGACGCCTACTGTTACCTCATGGCTTTTCATCCCTGCCATCGGGTATTTGTTCGGTTCGGCTTTCGCACAGCGGGCATCGATATTGACGATCGGATAGTCGGTCACCATGCTCTCGTCCATGCGGTAGAAAGCCAGAGCGTCACCTTCCGGCGACCAGAACAGGCCTTTATTGATGCCGAATTCCCGCTGGTGGACAGCCTGTCCGCACACGACACCGTCTTTTGTTTCACGTGTAACAATCTCCGGCCGGTTCTCCGGCGAAAGGATCTGTATGTTGTTGCCTTCCGTGAAAGCCAGGTAGTTGTTAGCCGGACAGAACGCGTAATTGCTCCATTTTCGGTCCAGCTTGTAGTCGGCTACCACCTTATGTCGCTGCATATCGTAATGGATACGGTGCTGCTTGGAGGTGAACGCTAGTATCTGTTTGTCTTTGTAAGGTACCGAGAAAGACGGCATACGTCCCACAGTATCGAGTCCGGCAGCCTGCAACGCTTCATTCAGCCCGGAGAGGCTGACACGTATCTCGGGGTAATGCTTCGGTTTGGCTCCTATTACGCTGTTCTTTTCTACATATATATACGTGTCGTCGCCTATCCATTGCAGCTGTGACCGGTTTTCCGGCACGAAGCGGCTGTACGTTTTTCCGCCCGGGATCAGGTCGTGTAAGGTAAACTGTTTGTCTTGTGCCATCAGTGTTATAGGTGTAGATAAAACAAACGCACAAAGGAGTAGAAGATATTTAATCGTCAAACTCGTCTTTAAAATCATCTGTGCCTCTTTTGAATGGTTTCTTGAATGAACGTACGTCTCCGCGTTTTCTGTCTCCGAAGTTCTTTTTGTTCTTTGAGAACTTATCGTCTTCGTCTTTATAACGCATTTTGACCGGGCGCTTCTCGCCGGCTTTGTGTAGGATTGGGCGGACCGGGCGTTTTTCACGCTCGCCACCGAACTGTTTGCGGGCGGGGCGTCCGTCGTTGCGATCTTCGCCGAAGAAGCGTTTGCCGGGTGCTGCAGCTGCGCGTTCCTCGTCGTCTTCGCTATGGGCGGCAGCAAAGCGGCGAGCCGGGCTGTCCATGCGGTCGGACTTGAAATTAGGACGGCCGGCAGGACGGTCGTTGCTGCGGCTTCCGTATTCCTTTCTCGGAAACTCTGTTTTAGGACGTGAGTCGGAAGGGGTTTCTCCTCCTTCTTCGTTCAATGCTTTCTTATAATCTTTATTCTTTCCTTCAAAAATATCGTAGCAGCGGTATTCGCAGTCGAGTGAACCGTTGATCAGTTTCATCTTCTCGTTCGGACGCAGGCCGATCTTGTCGAAACATTCGTCTTTATAGCTTAGTATCCATACTTTATAACCGGTGAATACATGTTTGATGCGTTCGCCGATCATCGTATAGAGTCCGAGCAGGTCACGGCTGGATATACGTTCGCCGTAAGGAGGGTTGGTTACCATGATACCCGGTTGCGGTGCGTCTGCATACTGCTGGAAAGGCAGTGTTTGCAGGTCGATATATTTAACCAATCCGGCACTGCGAATATTCTTCTGGGCAATTTCGATGGCGGCCGGGTTGATATCCGAGCCATAGCATTTGAAGGTGAACTCGCGTTCGTTGCTTTCGTCGTTGTAGATACGGTCGAACAATTCCTGGTCGAAATCGATCCATTTCTCGAAGGCGAACTCTTTGCGATGGATACCCGGGGCGATGTTGAGGGCGATCATGGCCGCTTCGATCAATAGGGTACCGGAGCCGCACATCGGGTCGACGAAGTTCGACTCACCTTTCCAACCTGTTTTCAGAATCATGCCGGCGGCCAGTACTTCGTTCAACGGAGCTTCTGTCTGCTCGACACGGTAGCCGCGTTTGTGTAAGCTCTCGCCCGAACTGTCGATCGACAGTGTACAGTCGTTGTGCGAGATATGTATGTTGATATATAAGTCCGGATTATTCACACGTACGGAAGGCCGCTTGTTGTGCTTCTCCATAAAATAGTCGACAATCGCATCTTTCGTGCGGTAGGCAACGAACTTTGAATGGTTGAAATCGTCGGAATAGATCACGGAGTCGATCGCAAAGGTCTTGTCCAGTGACATGTAGTTTTCCCATACTACTTTCTTAACTTCCTTGTAAACCGTATCGGCGTCTTTGGCTTTAAAGTGATAGATCGGTTTCAGGATGCGCAGTGCGGTGCGGCAGCAGAAGTTCGCTTTGTAAAGCACTTCTTTGTCTCCTGTGAAAGATACCATCCGGCGTCCGATTTCGATATCGTTAGCGCCAATAGCTAATAACTCACCGGCCAGTATTTCTTCTAACCCGTATAGGGTTTTGGCCACCATTTCAAATGTCTCGTTATTCATTTGTGTGCGTTGTAAGAAAAGATATTTATTTAGTTATTTTATTTTGCGTAATCACGTCGCCGGGGGGTACATCACCGGTGATCCAGACGTTACCACAGACCGTCGCTCCTTTACCGATCCGTATCCTGCCCAGCAAAGTGGCATTGGAATAGACTGTTACGTCGTCTTCCAGGATCGGGTGACGGGCTACGCCGCGGATAGCATTCCCGTTTTCGTCGGGGGGCAATTTCTCTCCGGCAAGGCTGACGCCCTGGAAGATACGTACGCGGTTCCCGATAATACTGGTTTCGCCTATCACGGTTCCTGTTCCGTGGTCAATAGAGAAATAGTGTCCGATCTCAGCTCCCGGATGAATGTCGATACCTGTCTCGGAATGAGCCATTTCGGTGATCATACGGGGGATGAAAGGGACACGGAGCTTATATAGCTGGTGTGCGATACGATAATTGCAGATGGCCCGGAACCCGGGGTAGCAGAATATCACTTCACTGATGTTCTGTGCGGCAGGGTCGCCGTTGTAGGCGGCTTCGGCATCGGTAGCGAGCAGGCTTCGCATCTCCGGGAGGGTTGCGATGAATGCTTCGGTAAGTGCTTCCGCGTGTGCTTGTATTTTTTCTTCCGGGCAGGAAGTACAGCTGGTATCGGCCAGGCAAAGTCCGGCATAGATTTGCCGGCAGAGTAAGGTATGCAGGGTTTCTACGTTCACTCCGGTATGGAAGCGGATCGTTTGTTTGCTGATCCGCGCATTCCCGTAGTAACCCGGAAACAGGATTGCACGGCACAGGTCTATGATGTCCTTCAGCACTTCTCCCGAAGGTAATGCCTCTTCGTCACGGTATGCATGGAACAGTTGTTTGTATGAGCTCTCGTCCGAAAGCTTCTCTACTGTTTCATTCAGTACCTTGCTATGCTTTTGCAATCCCATTATTTTGAAAATCTTATTTTGGGCAAAAGTACATTAAATATCTGATATATGTGTACTTTTAATAGGTTAAAGCTACTTTAAAATGAGCCTCCGGCGGTCGCTGGTCAACGAAGAAATCGGAGATTGTTACCTTGAAGATAATGAATCCGTCGATCGTGTACTCTGCCGAGTAATGTTCTTCCCAGTGATTGTTCTGATCGTCTTTATCATAAAGCGTATAGGGCAATGCCGTTTGCGCCTGTATGTTTTTGTCGTCGTAGTCCAGATACATATAGCAGGTGACTAATCCTTCAGCATAAGCATCCTGATACAGATCATAGTTCTTGTCGTCGATCCTGTATTCATATATAAAGAAAGGCTTGCCGGCTCCGTTGTCTACCAGTTCCCAGTCGCTAGATTTGACTGCTATGTTTTTATCTATCCACCATTCGGTAATACCACCATCTTGCCCTGGTTCTCCCGGAGGTCCCGGAGGGCCCATCGGCCCTATTTCCCCGTCGCACGAAACGAACAAGATTGCCATTAAAAATATTGCTAATAAATTCTTCATATACTCATTCTATTAAATGTTTAGTATTTCTTGTGCGGTGCCCCGAATTCTTTGCATGTTACTTCATCGAGGTCTACCAGCCATATCTTTACGTTTTTAACTGCCGGGTCTGAATAACGGAATTCTTTGTCTGAATATTGTTTCATAATAATATCCAGAGCTTCCACTTTCTTATCGAAATCTTCTTCATACCGTACTTCTCCCCAAGCGATGACGCTTTTCGAACGCATACGGTAGCTGCAAGCTACTTCGGGGTGCTGGAATACCAAGTCGTGATCGGTACTGAACGTGATACAGATCTTCGGATTACGCTCCAAAATAGAAATGCTGCGACCTTCCTGGGCAGAATGTAAATAAATAACACCATCGCGATAGCCAAAGTTCATAGGAATAACGTAAGGTGTACCGTCCGTATCTGCCAGACCGACGAAACAGACGTCGCAGCTACGGATGATTGCCTCTATATGTTCTTTCTCAGTGTGTACCAGTGTCTTCATTGCCTTTTTTAATTATGCATTTGCAAACATAGCTAAAAAAGTTCAATTCTTCTGACTCACTGGCTAACTAATTCGCTTAATTTCTTCTGTACTTCTTTCTTGTTAGTGTAAATGAATTGATCTTTAATCTCTCCTTTTTCATCGATGATGAGGTAGTAGGGGACACCTTGTAGTTTGAAGCGGGTCCATAGATAGTCCCATTGTTTGGTGCCCAGGCGGTAGTGTTCGCCTGCAATATCAGGGATCAGCTTTTTCCACAGATCCAATGGGGATGTTTCGTTTGTCAGGTATACGAAGGCGACATCGGGGAAGTCTTTCTTTAATGGTTCGTATTCTTTAATTGTCTGCCGGCAACCAACGCACCAGGTAGCCCACATGTCGATAAGCTGTATTTTCCCCTTATTCTTTTCGATAATAGCATCCAGTATCTGATCGGCTGCGCAGTCCGGATTGTCGCGTAAAATAAAACCTGTTTTAGGTTGTATTTTCTTTTTGGGTTTCATGCTTTCGTTGGCATCGTTCAGTAAGTTGATACAAAGAGGGCTTGTGAGAGCCTCTTTGTAATACTCTTCGTATTCGGGTGTCAAAGGCTTGAAGTCCATGAACAGGAAGCGTGCAAACCGAATGTCGGCAAATTCCGATATCATCGGATGTTCCTGTCCGGTCAGTAGAGGTAACTGTTCTTTCAGTATAACGAGGTTTTCTTTCCGTTTTTTCTGGAAGATGTACTGGTATTTCATACAGATAGTCATTACTTCATTTACGTGGGGATAGTTGTCGGAGAGATATCTTTTATCAATATAATCATTGATCAAGTCTTTTTCTTCCTGGCTCATCGGAGCGTTTGCCAGTATATATTTTTCGTATCCGTTTTCATCCTGGTAAGTATCGTAATAGCCGGGGAAAGGAATTGCAGAAGTGAAGTTGTAGCATAATAGTGCTTCCGGATCGTTTAAAGGCATTTCTTTCAGGAAGTCAAAATAGTTGTCAGGTAACCGGAAGTCTTTGTAAAGTCCGAACGCTTCCATGCGTTGCAGACTGTCTTTCTGCATGCGGGAATAGACCATTGCGTATTTGCAGCGGTTCAGATTCTCAAGGCATTCGAAAGCGTTGGTCAGCTCCATTAGTTTTTTTGCATCCATACTAATATCCGGCAGACTGTTGTTTTCCGTATTTATTTTCAGTAGGTCTTGCAGGCATGTCTCTTTATACTGGTCTGGGGTGAGTTCGCAGGTTGTGGGGACGAACATGTTTGTAGACAGTCGTTTCAGCTTAAAGTTGAAACTGTTGTTGATCTCTGCGTACGGCCCGGAAATGCGAATAGGCATCTGGGCTCCTTGTTCATTCGCTTCGATCGACAAATGGTATTCTTTGTTATCGGGCGACATTAGCAGGTACAGATAATCTTTTCCTATTTTGACTCTAACTTGTGTTGTGTATTTCAGTGTGACGTTTTGACGGAAATCTCCAGTGCTGTCCGGTTGTATAAAGATAGGATCGGTTCGCATCATTATCAGGTTGGGGGCTGAGCAACGGATATCCAGGTTCTGCTCGGGGTTGAAGTTCTTGATTTTACCTGTCAGGATAGCTATCCCCGGCTGATATTCGGCAACGGGCAATTGTGCACTTACTAGTTGAAACAGGTATGCCGGTAGTAAGCATAGGATGCTTCTGATAAATACGTTTGTTTTCATGGTGCTTGCTTTTATGTTTATGGAGCAAACATACGAAATGTTCGTAAATGATATTACGAAGTTGTCGTAAAAACTTCGTATGTTTCGTATTTATTAGTATTTCATGGGCTTATTGATAAATATTGTTGCATGTAGACAATTTGTTGGCTCTGTGTGAACAGTCGCTTTTACCAGAATAAAGCGGTTACAGCAGCCCCGATCGTAAAGTAATGCATCTTATGTTTGCTGTAATGGAGATCGCCATATACCGGCTTTTCTTCTCCCGGATTAGATAATATCTGGTAAGGAGCGTTCAGGAAAGTATAATCGTAATCCACATACATACGAATTCCCAGATTCCGGTTGATAATACCCGTTGCTGAAATACCTGTGCGCATGATGAGTCCGTTGCTGCTTTTACCTTTCATAAAAGCAATATCTTTTTTAATCGTGTAGGGACTTTTTTTCTCTTGTATATCCATTTCGACTTCATTTCCTAGAAAGTGGGAGTAGCCGGTTTGAAACTTAGTGCCTAATAGCAGTTTGCCAGCTACAGGTAAAGAGAAATAGGGACCACCGGTAAATGAAAATACACCTGTCGGATCGGCATGAACCCGTACGATATTATAATTTTCAGAAGGAGAAGATCCGTTATATAATGACATATCGAAGGCCATTGGACTGGTAAGGGCCGTGATTTCGGCACCGATGCCAATATAAGGATTGAAGAAATATCCTCCTTTTACACTGATGTGGGTAGCCCCCGGCGAAGTAAGCCGGATATGTTTTCCTATTTCGATACTTCCGTTTATAATACTGTATCCCACACTGTATTCAAGAAACGACGGTCGTCCGCCTTTGGGAGCGGTCTCTCTGATCTTATCAGGCAGGTTAAGCCCTTTGTCCTTAAATATCAGGTCGCCGAGAAAATAACCTAGTTCAGTGGATAATATTCCGATGCCGGCACCAGCCAATACATCGCTTAGCCAGTGACGGTTGTTTAACTGCCGGCTGAAAGCGGTAGCAGTAGCAACCGTGTATCCACCGATACTGTATAGTGGGCTACGGGTGAGTCCGTATTCCCTGTGCATGATGGTTGCAGCCATAAATGCCGTGGCCGTATGTCCGGAAGGAAAGGAATTGTTGGCCGAGCCGTCTGGCCGTGTGCGATTGATGGAATATTTCAGGCTGTTTACCGTGAGAGCCATGATGGTTGTAGATAAAGCGTCCGATGCTAACATCCGTCCCCATGAACTCCGACTTTCTACACCTCCCAATTTCATACCGATTACGGCAGCTAAAGGTGCATATTGCAGGAAATCGTCGTAATGATACCGGAAGTTCGGTACATAGGTGTTTCGCATGGTCCGGAACTTGTTTCCCTGACTGTAAGTCAATGCCGATATAGCAAATAAAGGTACCGGTATGCGCAGCATTTGAAAGGCCTTATTCTCTGATATTTTATTATAAGTCTTTTCAAATTTATCTCCTGTGTACATGGTTGTTACACTATCGTTCCGCTGAGCAGAAATAGTGCAGGTATAGAGCGTGACAGCTATGAGGCACAGTATTTTATGATGTAACATGCATAGTCGTTAATTGTCCGGCGAAAATAGATTATTTATTGAAATAAAACGGAATATGCATGTTAATTATTGCAAGGCTGATCATGCGGGACTTCTTTCGACCGAAATGCATGGCTTGAATTGGCGAAATATTTCTTTAATCGTTTGCGTGATACGTGTATTTAGCATACCTTTGCGTGACAATTAAGCTAGTTGAAACGAATCTTTAAAAACAATTAAATAACTTAAATTATTATCTTATGTGGTTACTTAATTCTTCTATCGGGAAAAAGCTGATAATGAGTATTACAGGGCTTTTTCTTGTTTTGTTCTTATTGTTCCACTTGTCAATGAATGTGGCGGCTGCTTTCTCGGGAGAAGCCTATAACATGATTTGCTCATTGTTGGGAGCTAATTGGTATGCCGTTGCAGCAACATTGGTGTTGGCAGCAGGCGTTGTGATTCACTTTGTGTATGCAGTTCTTCTTACACTCCAGAACCGTAAGGCTCGCGGTAACGACCGTTATGCAATCAACGCTCGTCCGAAAGGTGTAGAATGGGCATCTCAGAACATGCTGGTACTGGGCATTATCATTGTCCTGTTCCTGGTGTTGCACTTCAGCCAGTTCTGGTATAAGATGATGTTCGCCGAACTTATGGGCAATCACATGGTAACTCTTTGCGACGGAACGACTACCGTATCTCCTCAGGACGGTGCAGCGTTTATCAACTACTACTTCCAGGGTAATATCCTGAACACAGTTCTTTACCTGGTATGGTATGTAGCTTTGTGGTTCCACCTGACTCATGGTTTCTGGAGCGCTATCCAGACAATCGGTTGGAACAACACAATCTGGATGAACCGTTGGATCTGCATTTCAAAGATCGTAGCAACTGCTATTTGCGTGATCTTTGCTATTATTACTATCGTATTCTACCTGAATGGTGTAGGCGGTGATTATGTAGCTGTTTGTGCAGGACATTAATTTAAGGTGTAACAATTGAAAATAAATCATTATGACTCAGATAGATTCTAAAATCCCTCAGGGCCCGTTGGCTGAGAAGTGGAAAAATTATAAAGATCATCAGAAACTGGTGAATCCCGCAAACAAACGTCGCTTGGACGTAATTGTAGTTGGTACTGGTCTGGCCGGTGCTTCTGCTGCTGCCTCTTTGGCTGAAATGGGATTCAATGTATTGAATTTCTGTATTCAGGATTCTCCCCGTCGTGCACACTCTATCGCTGCACAGGGTGGTATCAATGCTGCAAAGAATTATCAGAATGATGGTGACTCGGTTTACCGTCTGTTCTACGATACAATTAAAGGTGGTGACTACCGTGCCCGCGAAGCAAACGTTTATCGTCTGGCTGAAGTGTCAAACTCTATTATCGACCAGTGCGTGGCACAGGGTGTTCCTTTCGCTCGCGAATACGGTGGTCTGCTGGATAACCGTTCATTCGGTGGTGCTCAGGTATCCCGTACGTTCTATGCTCGCGGTCAGACCGGACAGCAGTTGTTATTGGGTGCTTACTCTGCTTTGAGCCGTATGATCGGTTTGAACAAAGTAAAGATGTACACTCGTCACGAAATGCTGGACGTTGTTAAGGTGGATGGCCGCGCTCGCGGTATCATTGCCCGTAACCTGATCACCGGTAAGATCGAACGTTTCTCTGCTCACGCCGTAGTTGTTGCAACAGGTGGTTATGTAAATACATTCTTCTTGTCTACTAACGCTATGGCTTCCAATGGTTCTGCTGCATGGCAGTGCTACAAGAAAGGTGCTTATTTCGCTAACCCTTGTATGGTGCAGATCCATCCGACTTGCGTACCGGTGAAAGGTGACTATCAGTCTAAGTTGACTTTGATGTCTGAATCATTGCGTAACGACGGTCGTATCTGGGTTCCGAAGAAACTGGAAGATGCTAAAGCATTGCAGGCCGGAACAAAGAAAGGTAAAGATATTCCTGAAGCAGACCGCGACTACTATCTGGAACGCCGTTACCCGGCATTCGGTAACCTGGTTCCTCGTGACGTGGCTTCACGTGCTGCTAAAGAACGTTGCGACGCCGGCTTCGGTGTGAACAACACAGGTTTGGCCGTATTCCTTGATTTCTCTGACGCTATCAACCGTCTGGGTAAGGATGTTGTGAAAGCTAAATATGGTAACTTGTTCGACATGTACGAAGAAATTACCAACGACGATCCATATGAAACTCCAATGATGATTTATCCTGCATTGCACTACTCGATGGGTGGTCTGTGGGTTGACTATGAATTGATGACTTCTATTCCGGGTCTGTTCGCTATCGGTGAAGCTAACTTCTCTGACCACGGAGCTAACCGTCTGGGTGCTTCTGCGTTGATGCAGGGATTGGCCGATGGCTACTTTGTATTGCCTTATACAATCCAGAACTATCTGTCAGATCAGATCCAGGTTCCGCGTTTCAGCACCGACCTGCCTGAGTTTGCAGAAGCTGAAAAGGGTATCAAAGACCGTATCAAGAAATTGATGAGTATCAAGGGTAAAGAGTCGGTAGATTCTATCCATAAGAAACTGGGTCATATTATGTGGGAACACGTAGGTATGGCACGTGATGCAAAAGGTTTGCAGGAAGCGATCCAGATGTTGAAAGACCTGAAGAAAGAGTTTTGGAGTAATGTATATATCCCGGGAGAAGCCGATAACCTGAACGTAGAGTTGGATAAAGCATTGCGTTTGGCTGACTTTATTGAGATTGGTACATTGATGGCACACGATGCGTTGGATCGTGCCGAATCTTGTGGAGGACACTTCCGTACAGAGCACCAGACCGAGGAAGGCGAAGCCCTGCGTCATGACGATAAGTTCATGTACGTATCTTGTTGGGAATACCAGGGTGAAGACAAAGACCCGGTTATGCTGAAGGAAGATTTGAACTATCAGTTCGTTGTTCCTCAAACACGTAACTACAAGAAGTAATAATCATCAATCACAAAAATTAGAATCATGGATAAAGATATAAAAGTAACACTTAAAGTTTGGCGTCAGAAAAGTCCGAAAGATAAAGGACAATTTGAGACTTACCAAATAGACAAAATCAATCAGAGTGTTTCTTTCCTGGAAATGTTAGACATTTTGAATGAACGTTTGGTCAGTGAAGGTAAAGAGCCGATCGTCTTCGACCACGACTGTCGTGAAGGTATCTGCGGTATGTGTTCATTGTATGTAAACGGACATCCGCACGGACCGGCAACAGGTGCTACTACCTGCCAGCTGTACATGCGCCGTTTCAACGATGGCGAAACAATCACGATCGAACCGTGGCGTTCTGCCGGTTTCCCGGTAATCCGCGACTTGATGGTAGACCGTTATGCTTACGATAAAATTATCCAGGCAGGTGGTTTCGTATCAGTGAACACAGGTGGTGTGCCTGATGCAAATGCAATTCCTATCCCTCGTGCAGATGCTGAAATGGCTATGGATGCTGCTGCATGTATCGGTTGTGGTGCTTGTGCTGCTGCTTGTAAGAACGGTTCGGCTATGCTGTTCGTTTCTGCAAAGGTTAGCCAGTTGGCTCTGTTGCCTCAGGGTAAGGTCGAAGCAACCCGCCGTGCAAAAGCAATGGTTGCCAAGATGGACGAACTGGGCTTCGGTAACTGTACCAACACTCGCGCTTGCGAAATGGAATGTCCGAAGAATATCTCTGTCAGCAACATCGCTCGCCTGAACCGCGAATTTATTGCTGCTAAATTACAAGACTAATATACATATATATAATGTATAGCTTGAGAGGCGTTGCTTTATGCAGCGCCTCTCTCTTTTTGCCTTCATTTTAACATTTCGAAATCTAATAATAAATATCTTGAATCTTGTTAGCCTTTCTTATGTGCTGTACAACACTAATTAGCATTTTAACTATTGACAAGTTGGAGAATACCCGTATCTTTGTACTGTGGTTTTTTCATAATAGTATTAGATTTAAGGTTAACAAAGTTGGTTAGGGCTTGTCGTGAGACAGGCTTTAATTGTTTATAGGGGTTTGCATTCGGCATATCCCTTTTTTAGCTCTCCCTGTATTCCTGGGGAGTCATTCCCACGTGTTGTCTGAAATATTTATTGAAGAACGACAGGTTGTCGAACCCCAGGGCGAATGCGATCTTCTTAACCGGCATATCGGTCGATTTAAGCTGTGCCTTCGCATCCATGATGATGATATTGCTCAGGATTTCCAACGCCGTCCGACCACTGACTTTCTTTATCACATAGCAGAAATGTTGCAAGGTAATGTTAAGCCTCTTGGCATAATAAGAAACGCTATGCTCTTTCGTGTAGTTTTCCATTGCCAGCTGCACGAACTCACGGCATATCTCCATGTTGCGTGTCATCGGAGCATTGCTGTAAGGTGTATGATGTTTATACAGTTCGATCACTCCCTGCATGAAAATGGTGAAGATCGCCTTGATAATCTCTTTATTCTCGATGGTCTTAGGCAAAGAATACGCCTTGATCAGCAATGAAAAAGCCTCCTGGTATAACAGGGAAACCTGCTCCGGTAAAGGCATGACCGGACTGTCGAAGATAACGGGCAGATAGTTCGTGATAGTTTTGATATAGTTGATATGACTCACAAACGTAGAAGAGAATCCGGCAAAACACAGTTTGACATCGTCGGATACTTCGTGTATCTGGATAAAACATCCTGGAGGAAGCGTAATGAAATCATTGGGTTTGATAATAAATTTTGTCAGGTTGACGGTGGCCTGTACACTGCCCTGTACACAAAGCACAAAAACACCGGCTTTGATCTTGCAGGGGAAGCGACCGTACTGATTTAATATTTCACCCGTAATGCTGTCTCCGACAATAAAATCCAAAGGAATGTCGAATTTAGGAATGTTGTCTTCCATGTTGTTATCTCCACTATTTGATTGTGCAAATATAAAACTATTTAGACTTGTCGTGCGATAATCTTAAATATAGAACATCGAATCCCACAAATGGAGATTGTTTGGTGCTGCATAATAGTTGAAATTTGCGAATGTTTTCAAGTCTGGCCGGTAGCTTTAGCTGCGAAGGTATATATTTGTCTATCTGCTTAATAAGAAATGAAAGCTAATACTAATAGAGAATTCTAATAGAAAATAACGATGGGTACAAAACGAACAAAGAGCTCTTTCAGAACAATGAGCACAAACAGAAAATTAGAATCTGTTTTCCTGTTTGTCACAGGACGATGTAATGCAAAATGTAAAATGTGCTTCTATGCGGAAGACATGGATAAAAAGGAAAAAGACCTGACCTTTGATGAGATAAAGAAAATATCTGAAACGGCCGGACAATTTAACCGCTTATGGGTTTCCGGCGGTGAACCGACTCTACGTGAGGAGCTTCCCGAGATCATAGAAATGTTCTATAAGAACAATGAGATAAAGGATGTCAACATTCCTACCAACGGCTTGAAACCGGACCGGATCGTTGCCTGGGTGAAACAGATCCGCCAGAATTGTCCGGAACTGAATATCAACCTGAGCCTTTCGCTGGACGGTTTCGGAGATACGCACGATATACAGCGCGGCGTTCCCGGTAACTTCTATAAGGCAATGGGGACTTTGAAACTGATTGAAAAGAATTTTGCCGATGATGGCAGAGTGCTGAAGAACCTGGCCACTGTTATTACAAAATATAACCTGGAAGAGGTACAGGACTTAATGTTGTGGATGTTGGGACGTTTCCATCTTTCCAACCATATCATCGAAGCGGCCCGCGGAATGACACGCGACGATGGAGTGAAAGTACTTACCGAACCTACCTTGCGTGCTTTGCAGGACCAGGTTGTACCTATTTATAATGTATATGGTGAACGGATGGCGGAAGAAACCGGTGGTTTCAGGAAGCCGATCGCCCGTTTCTTCTATCTGGGCTTTATCCGTACATTATATAATATACGTGCAACCAATATCGACCATCCGACTCCCTGGGGTATGGATTGTACGGCAGGAGAGACCACGCTGGTGATCGACTACGACGGTCGTTTCCGTGCCTGCGAGCTTCGTGAACCGCTCGGTAATGTGAAGGATTACGGTTGTGATATCAGCAAGATCATGCAGAGCGGTGCCATGAAACAAGAGATTGCTGCTATCGGTCACGGCGATACCGCCAACTGCTGGTGTACGCATGGATGTTGGATCACTTCTTCATTGGTTTTCAATCCGCGTAAGATGATTACCCACGTATATAAGGGATATCGCGAAATGAAGAAGCTGAATCGTCCTCTGAATATCAATGAAGATTTGTTGCAGAGCATCGAACGGAAGTATGCTCTGGACGAACAGAAACTGGTAGAACTGGGCATCCGCAATTAAAAATAATTCGTTGTAATAAGGCCGGTTAGCGAGGAAATGTGCCTCTGCTAACCGGCTTTATTGCGTCTTAGGGAATAATTGTCAAATTATCCGGTAGAATTGCCATTTCCCATAGGGTAGAAATGTCAGACCTTTGCATCATAAGTTAAACTGATAAATAAAGAAAGACATGACTACTAAACTAAAAGATTTATTCGACACATTTCTGAACCTGGCAGCTTCTTCACAGAAACTGGGTATTAACCTGATCCGCATAGCTATCCTGATCATCTTCGTATGGATCGGCGGACTGAAGTTCTGGAACTATGAAGCAGAAGGAATTGTTCCTTTCGTGGCAAACAGCCCGTTTATGAGCTTCTTCTATACCAAAAGTGCACCGGAATACAAAGAGTATAAACTGAAAGAAGGTGAATTCAACGAAGCTAAACATCAGTGGCATGTAGAAAACAATACGTATGGTTTCTCTCATGGACTGGGTATTATGATCATGGCAATCGGTATCTTAACCTTCCTGGGTATCTTTTCTCCGAAGATTGGATTGGTAGGCTCCTTATTGGCTATTATAATGACAATAGGTACCTTGTCGTTTCTCGTCACTACGCCGGAGGTATGGGTACCGGACCTGGGAAGCGGCGAACACGGTTTCCCGCTGCTTACGGGAGCAGGTCGTCTGGTGATCAAAGACACGGCTATTATTGCGGGAGCGATCGTTGTATTATCCGACTGTGCGCAACGCATATTAAAGAAGAAATAGGAACAAAAAGTGTTTATTTTAACACTTTGGAAGCAAAAAACAAACATATTGAAACTTGTTAGCTTTTCTTATACGAGACGAAACATGATTTAGCATAAAACCCCTTGACAAATTTGGATTAAGCTGTATATTTGCATCGTGGTTTTTTCATAATAGTATTAGATTTAAGGTTAACAAAGTTGGTTAGGGCTTGTCGTGAGACAGGCTTTAATTGTTTATAGGGGTTGCATCCTTCGCGTCCCTCTTGCTTTTTCTCCAAAAGCTATAGTATATTTTCATGAAAGTGCTTACTCTTACTTGCTGAGATGCCGGTCTCAACCCTTTTCACACCCCCATCTCGACGATGCTCACATCCGGGTCTCGGGATCATTGAGACCCGGGTGGCAAACGATATTTGTTACTATATTGTTGATTTTTAGTCATATATCTACTCTAAAAAGGATCAAGTCTTTTCTGTTTTTAAACGGATGATGATAGATGTATGATAGTTGAGTGATAGTTGAAAACAGCAACTATCATAATACAATGTGTTACTGGTTAGATGTTTAAGTCGAAAAGTGATAGTATGATAGTTGATATTGAGTTTTCTTATATGTATACGGGGGGCTTTCTGTTCCCTTTTGTGCTTGTTATCTGCCGGTATAAATAGAAAGTTTGCGGCAAAGAGCAAATAATATCCTTTTTTATCGGTAATTATCGGCAGTTCACCGATATTTGCCTGTAATAGAGCGTTTCTCTCTTGTCCGGGAGATGTCTGATACCTACTTTTGTCCCAAACACTTAAACAATATAGATTATGGCTTTTAGAAAAAATATCTTTTGGGCAATCCCGTTTATCGTAGTCGGGATTGTATGGCTGCTGAAGAATATGGGTATGATAGCAACCGATATCTTTGATATTATAGTATCCTGGCAGATGCTGGTTATGTATGTCGGAGTTTTTACCTTTTTCTCTCGCCGGTATGCCGGAGGAGTGATGACCTTTTTATTCGGACTCTATTTTCTGATGCCGGAACTGGATTGGATGGATGGCAGTGGATTGACCATCTGGCCGCTGCTCCTGGTGTTGGCCGGCATTGTAATCCTCTTTTCACCTCGAAAGAAAAACGATGCTTATAGAAAAAATAGAGGGGAGGCGACAGGTAACGAGGCGGACACTGGCACAAAAAGTGAATTTGTCAATATAGACGGTTATGTGGAATCGGATAATACGTTTAGCTCCGTGGAGCAGATCATTTTGGAGCCGGTTTTCAAAGGGGCACGGATCAAGGCATTGTTCGGGGGGACTATTCTGGATCTGCGAAGAACAAAGCTGGAAGGTTCGCGAACCTATATTGATATCGACTGTACGTTTGCCGGAGTGGAAATATATGTGCCCAATGACTGGCGACTTCATTTTAATGTCCGTCCGTTGTTGGGGGGCTGTGAAGATAAACGCTTCAATGCTTCTGTAGACATGGATAAAGAACATGTGTTAGTAGTACGTGGAAATGCTACTTTCGGCGGAATTGAATTTAAAAGTTGATTATGCAGACGCATCCGTTTATAAACTCTGTCTTTTATAGGATTGTCGGTATCACCTTGGCGTTGATAGCTTGTGGCATAGGAGCCTTGTTGTTGTATTACTATGAACATACGGGGTGGCTTGTTGCATGGCTTGACAGTCTGGTCTCGGTAGGGTTATTCTCTGTTTCCGGTTTTCTGCTTTGGTACGTTACCGGAGTATTGCGCCCGATACAGGCCCAGATCGCATTGACCATCGGTGTCCTGGCGATTTCTACTATAGGAGGGTATATGGCAGGGACATTGATTTGCCCCGATCGGATGGAATGGTTTGCCTCCACGATCCCTTTTCGTTTTCTGTTTGGTCTGTTAGTGTGGATCATTCTGGCGCAGTGGTATTTTATTCGCTGGAAAGAGATTCGGAAAGAGGACCCGTCCGAGGATTCTTCTGTTTCTCTTGAGACAGAAACGTCATTGCCACCTGAAGAAACTTTGCTGGATCGTATCTCTGTGAAAGACGGCACGCGTATCCATCTGATCCAGTTGGATGAGTTGCTCTATATCCAGGCAAGCGGCGATTATGTGACGCTGTTCACTTCGACAGGCCAATATGTCAAGGAACAAACGATGAAATATTTTGAGACGCATTTGCCGGAAAGCTCTTTCATCCGTATTCACCGTTCCTGTATCGTGAACAGCGATCAGATCATCCGTGTGGAATTGTTCGGAAAAGACAGTTACCAGGTTCGTCTGAAGTCAGGTGTCTGCTTGCGTGCCAGCCTGACCGGATACAGGTTGCTTAAAGAGCGGCTTTCTTTATAAAATGCCTCGCTTTAACTGTTAAATTTAGCAGTTTTTGTCTGTATTGTATAAAGATTTGTGTTCGGAAACAATTTTTAGCTACAAAGCTCGTAAGGCTTAACATATATTGTCTGTAAAAGACTTGACAAACCCTTGTTTAGGGCTTATCTTTGCATTGTGGTTTTTTCATAATAGTATTAGATTTAAGGTTAACAAAGTTGGTTAGGGCTTGTCGTGAGACAGGCTTTAATTGTTTATAGGGGTTTGCATCTAAGATAGATGCAGGCCTTTTTTCTTTTTCTGCAGTTATAATCTGAATGAAGTCATGTATTTTGGGTGTTGTATGTAAGAAATTATTTACATTTGTGAATGTGAAGCCTAAACTCTAGTATTATGACAACAACAATCAGATGCATTATTTCTATTCTTCTTCTCCTGCTGTTGGTTGCAGTTAGTGCAAACGCACAAACTCAATATGTAGTCGATACAAAAACAACTTTGTTGGTACGAACAGGCCCCGGCAAATCCTATAACCAGCTTGGTCAGTTGAAAAGTGGGGAAACGGTGAATGTTTACACCATAAAGAATGGATGGGCTAAAATTTCATATAATGGGAAGATCGGCTACGTATCTGAACAATACATTAAGGCTGCTCCTGTGCAACAAAAGATTGAAAAACAAAGTTCTTTCTCTTCGTTTGATTGGCAGGAACTGATCGATATGGCTTCGAAAACCGATTCCTTGATATGGTTTTATATCTCTTGTGCTTTGGGATTGGTTATGGTATGTATAGGATGGCTATACAAATCTGATTCGGGTAATTTTAAAGACAGTGCGGCGGGGTTTTATATTTCTTCAGCCATATTTCTAGCACTCTGTATTAGTGAGGTGATTTATTTTGTAACATATAAAGGAGATAAGACATGGTTTTGTTCACCGGATAAGGTCGGATGGATTTGGACTATCATTAACTTTATACTGTTTGCCATCCTGTTGTTTCATCAGGTCATTTCTTTTGTGTGTCTGAATTATGCCAGTTGTTATCATGGCAAACGTAATATAGATTTTCGTTTGGGTGTGTACGGATGGGCAATTGGCATTATTGCAGCAATTATATCTGTCATCTTCTTTAAAGAATATCTGCACATTGTTTTATGGTGTGTTTTAGGTATTCAGTTTATTCAAATCGCTTTGCTTGTGTACAATAATATTCGGGACGACGGCAGTTGGATTAATCTGATATACACCATTGTCTTATACGTAGTAGGTTCAATAGCTACACTTATAACGCTTTTCCATTTCCTGCCTTTGCTGATAGTTGTTCTCATAGGATATGCTATCTTATGCTTTTTTTCTTCTTCCGGTAGTGCAAGATGTGCCAATTGCCGCAGTTATAATAATGGGTATTGTTATTATAAACAAATTTCAGTTAGCAGTGGAGACTACTGCAGTTGCCATCAGTACAGGTAGCTTGTGGGTAGTGTTCTCTTTTATCTGTTTTCCGTTTGTAATAGATGCGTCAAAAAATGACGTAAATGTTGCATTCGTGTTAATTCTCTGTGAATTAAGCGCATAAATACAAATTATTGGCGAATCCGTGCTTTCCGTACATCTGTTTATTGGCTTAGTTTGCAGCATCAACCTTGAATAAGTAAAATAAAACTGATAGACATGAAAGCACTATTGTTAACTGTAGCCCTCTTACTGGGGTGTATAAATGTTTCTTCCCAGGAGAAAGAAGCGGATATCATATCCGTCTCTACGAACGACTTAAATATGGTCTTTTCTATCTCTCCGGATAAAAAGGTAGTATATAACTATTTTGGAGATAAATTCCAGCACGTTTCCCCTTTCCTTACTAAGAAGTATAAAGAACAGCCGGATAATGGTATCGGTTATGCTCCGGCAATCTATCCTGCTTACGGAGGACGTCTTTTCTTGAATCCGGCATTGAAGCTGACACATACCGACGGTGTTCAGACTACCGAATTAATATATGCAGATCATTCGGTAAAGAATGTCGATGCTAACAGAGTCGAAACAGTGATTCGGCTGAAAGACCCTTTGTATCCGGTTTTTGTCGATCTGAACTTCGTTGCTTATCAGAAAGAGAATGTGATCTGCCAGTCTGTTTCGATCTCCCATCAGGAAAATAGCCGTCTGGCAGTTGAAAATATATCTTCCGCTTATCTCCCTTTACATGCAGATTCCTATTATCTGACGCATTTCCATGGTGCATGGGCTTCCGAAATGCAGCTGGTGGAAGAACAGCTGACTCCCGGTGTCAAACGGATAGAATCCAAGAAAGGGATACGGACTACGCAGTCTGAAAACTCTTCTTTCCTATTGTCTCTGAACGGACCGGCTTATGAAGATATGGGTGAAGTCTATGGAGGCTCCCTCGCCTGGTCGGGTAACTATCTGACTTCTTTTGAAATAGATGAATGCGGCATGCTGCATGTGCTGACCGGTATGAATAATTTTGCCTCTACTTATAACCTGGAACCGGGTAAAGTCTTGCAAACTCCGGAGATGGTATGGACTTACAGCTCTGCCGGTAAAGGACAGGTTTCCAGAAACCTGCATGACTGGTCGCGTAACTATGCGTTGGCTCATGGCAATCAGGAATTGCCGATCGTGCTGAACAGTTGGGAAGGTGCCTATTTTGACTTTACAGAGAAGACGATCACAGATATGATCGATGATGCTGCCAACTTCGGTGTTGAGATGTTCGTATTAGACGATGGCTGGTTTGCCAATAAGTATCCGCGCAACTCGGATAAAGTCGGCTTAGGAGACTGGCAGGTGAATAAGAAGAAACTGCCGCGTGGCATCGACTACCTGGCGAAATATGCTGTCAATAAAGGTTTGAAATTCGGTATCTGGATTGAGCCGGAAATGGTAAGCCCGAAGAGCGAATTGGCGGAAAAACATCCGGAATGGATCGTGAAGAGCGGCAAACGGGATATTATCCCGATGCGTAACCAATGGTTACTCGACCTGAGCAATCCGGCTGTACAGGACTTTGTGGTAAAGACTTTCGACGATGTGATCGCCCTGTCTCCCCATATTTCTTATATTAAATGGGACGCAAACCGCCATGTCGATAACTTCGGTTCCGAATATCTGTCGAAAGAAGATCAGACGCATTTCTGGATCGATTATATAAAAGGTCTGTACAGTGCCTACGAACGGATTCGTGCAAATCATCCGGACGTTATGATTCAGCTATGTTCCGCAGGTGGCGGTCGTCTGGACTTCGGGGCTTTGAAATATCACGATGAGTTCTGGGCCAGCGATAATACCAACTCGCTCGACCGTATATTCATCCAATACAGCACGAACCTTTTCTTTCCGGCAAAAGCCACTGCATCACACGTGTCGACCACTCCGAATCATCAGACAGGTATGATGGCTCCGCTGAAGTTCCGCTTCGATGTCGCTATGACAGGCCGTTTGGGAATGGAGTTGCAGCCGAAGGATCTGACCGGCGATGAACTGCCTTTTGCAGAACAGGCAATCAGGAATTATAAACGTATCCGTCCGATCGTGCAGCTGGGCGACCTTTATCGTCTCAAATCTCCTTACGACGGAACCGGATGGGCTTCGCATATGTATATATCGAAAGATAAAAAGGAATCGGTATTTTTCGCTTACAGCCTGAAATACCACGGACGTACAACATTCTTTGAGACCAAGCTAAAAGGGCTGGATCCGGCTAAAATGTATAAGATTAGTGAATTGAACAAAGCCGGAGACAGTACCTTTTATGGAGACGGCCAGGTCTTCCCCGGCGATTATCTGATGAATGCCGGCATCAGCCTGAAGATCGGGAATACGTATGAAAGCACTGTCCTGTTGATCACAGAACAATGACACTGTCCGGAATAAAGCCGGATCACATTTGAAAACACACATTTAATTATCAATACATGAAACTCATCAATTTAAATCTGCTGCTATTGCTCGCCCTGCTTGTGTCCTGTGGTGAACCATCCGTCTCTTCGGGGAAATGGACGGTCAGCTACGATCAGGCGCAGAAAGGCCATCGCATCGAGAAAGAGAATCAGCTTCTTTCCGATGGGGTCTACGCCTCGTACAAACTGGGCGACAGATTGGTCACTACCCGTGACTACAAGAGTAGCCGGTCGAAAGCAACCGCTATCAGTGACGCTTTCGGCGAGGGGTCATTATTGCAGGTCACTTATACCGACAGTAACCTGCCTACACTGGTACAGTCTTTCTACATCTATCCGGAGAAAGATTATCTGTTGACGGAATTTACTCTTCAGGGAGGAGATGCCGATGTCGAATCGAATTATATGGCTCCGGTCAACGTCGACCGTATGCCTGCTTTACTTGCCGAAGGGGATAACCGTGCGTTGTTCCAGCCTTTCGATAACGATTGCTGGATCCGTTATCAGTCTCATCCGCTGACTTTCGATAAGTTACGCAGTTATGAGGTGGCTACCGTATTTAATAATCATGACCGTAAAGGTCTTGTGATCGGTTCGGTGGAACATTCCGACTGGAAAACCGGTATCGATATGACTCAGGGTGACCGTAATAATATCGGTTCGCTGGTTTGTTTCGGTGGTGTAGCCGATACGTTGACACGCGATTCGAAAGCACATGGTGCACTGAAAGGCAAAGAAGTAAAATCCCCGAAAGTATTTGTCGGCTTCTTCAACGACTGGCGTGCCGGATTGGAAGAATACGGAAAAGCGAATGCAGTGGTGGCTCCTGTAAAGAAATGGCCGGGTGCCGTTACTTTCGGCTGGAACAGTTGGGGAGCACTTCAGTTTAATCTTACTTACCAGAAAGCGTTGGAAGTATCCGATTTCTTCAAGAATAATTTGCAGAACAATCATTTTGTAAATACGGACGGCAATGTGACGATCGGTCTCGATTCCGGCTGGAACAGCTTTAAAGATGAGGAACTGAAAGATTTCGTAGATCATTGTGCGGCTAACGGACAGATCGCCGGTGTGTACTGGACGCCTTTTACCGATTGGGGTAAACATCCGGAACGAACCATCGACGGTGCTCCTGATTATAAGTATAAAGATGTCTATCTGTATGCAAACGGTCAGCCGCAGGAACTGGACGGCGCTTATGCGATCGACCCGACTCATCCGGCCATCGAGGAGATGATGAAGAAGACTTCCGACTTGTTCCACCGTTGCGGCTTTAAATATGTGAAGATGGACTTTATGACACATGGAGCCATGGAAGCCGACAAATGGTATAATCCGGAAATTCAGACAGGTATCCAGGCTTACAACTACGGTATGCAGTTGCTGAATAAGTACTTCGGCGATATGTACATCAATTTGTCGATTTCTCCTGTATTCCCTGCCCATTACGCAAATTCACGCCGTATCGCCTGCGATGCATGGAATAAGATCAAGGATACGGAGTATACGCTGAATGCCCTTTCTTACGGTTGGTGGCAGGATGAAGTGTATCAGTATAATGATGCCGACCATCTGGTGTTGCGTGAAGCGACCGAAGGTGAGAACCGTGCCCGTATGACTTCCGGCGCCATTACCGGTTTGTATATCGTTGGAGATGATTTCAGTAAAGGCGGAAAACAGATCGATAAAGATCGTGCTATGAAATTCATGACCAATCCGGAGGTAAATGCTGTCGCTAAAGGCCTCTCATTTACTCCGGTGGAAGGGAATGGCGAACGTTCTGAAAATCAATTTATTCATCATGATGCAGACGGAACATCTTATTTCGCTATCTTTAATTATTCGGAAGAGGAGATGAACACCACAATTTCACTTGAACGTCTCGGCCTGGAGCCAACTGTTACTTACCGGGCGAAAGAGCTTTGGAGCGGAGATGAACAACCTGTTAAGGAAACATTAAAGGTGACGATCCCTGCCAAGGATGCGTTGCTTTATAAGATTGGATACAACTAAATGTTCTTAAATTTATCAATTATGAAACAGATCAAAGTTTTTAGTATTTTGATGATGCTTGTATTATGTTGCGGTACCATTTTCGCACAAAGCATAACAATTACAGGTACGATCACCGATGCGAAAACGTCGGAGTCGCTTCCGGGAGCGAGTGTTGTTGTTAAAGGAACAACGCAAGGGACTATATCGGATATGGATGGACAGTATTCATTAACTGCATCACCCGGCGCCACGTTGGTGATCAGCTATGTCGGATATGATTCAAAAGAAATAAAAGTAGGCAATCAGAATGTGATCAATGTCGCACTTTCTGAAGATTCACAATCCATTGACGAAGTGATTGTTGTGGGTACTGTGATGAAAAAGAGTGACCTGACCGGTGCTGTGGGTAGTGTCAGCAGTGAAGTATTGAAAGAAAAACCGGTGACCGATATCAACCAAGCACTTCAAGGGCGCGTAGCTGGTGTGTTTATCAGTTCTGCTGCAAAACCGGGAGATAACTCATCTATTAAGATCAGAGGTATCAACACTATTAACGGCTCTACAGATCCTATTTATGTAGTTGACGGTTTGATCATGGATAATTATGGAGGTGGATTTAATGCAGTTAACCTGAATGACGTTTCCTCCATCGAGGTTTTGAAAGATGCTTCGGCTACGGCCTTGTATGGTTCACGTGCCGCTAATGGCGTCGTTTTGATCACAACAAAGAAGGGTAGCAAGGGAGAAGGTAAAGTTAGCTATGACGGATGGATTGGTGTTCGTTCTTATGCGAAAAGACCTGAAACAATGAACTCTAAACAGTTATTCGAACTTCGCAGAGATGCTGCAATGAACAGTTTTGCCGCTCGTCATCCTAATGCAACGGAAGCAGAGGTTAATGCCAATCTGCAAAATCGTATCATGACACCTTATAACCCGCTTGGTGGAGGAGGATATGTATTCGGGCAATACGAATTGGATGCCTATAACAATCCTAATTTTCAGGATTACGACTGGTTGGACGAAGTAACTCGTAATGCCATAGAACATAATCATTCATTGAGTTTTGCAGGTGGAAGTGATAAAGGTACTTATTTTATTAGCCTTGGTTTTGCCAATCAGGAAGGAATGGTGAAAAACCTGGGTAACAAGAATATTACTGGCCGTGTCAATGTTGATTACAATGTTAAGTCCTGGCTAAAGGTGGGTACTAATACTTCGTTTATACGTACTGAATCGGAGATTGCAGAAAATGACGATGTTTTCGATAAAGCAAGAGGTGCGAACCCTATGTTGCCAATTGATTATGACTTGCTTACATTGAATTATGGCGATCGTATCGACGAAAACTATTTTAACCCGCTGGGTACAATGCGTATTGACCACGATCGGATAAGAAACCGTTTTATCAGTTCTAACTTTTTGAATATTAATCCGATCAAGGGATTGAACTTCCGTACGACCTTTTCACTGAACCATTTGGAAGAATCTACTTTCAGATATCAACCGAACGATATTCAACAGGCTATCCGTTATTCCAATCATGGAGAAACGCAGCATAAGCGGGATAATGTAACTATGTGGCAGTGGGATAATACTATTTCGTATGATAATACTTTCGGCGGAGTTCACCGTATCAATGCTATGTTGGGTACCAGTGCTTCTAATAACTCCCGTAATTATACCAATGCGACCGGTCGCGGATTCGATTCCAATCTTCTTGGATACCACAATATCGGTGCATCGGAGCAAACAGGAGATAGACGTATTGAATCGGATTTCTATTCCTCTTCATTGATGTCCTATTATTTGCGTGCCAATTATACCTATGATAATAAATATTATTTGACTGTAACGGCTCGTTATGACGGTTCTTCCAAATTCGGTAAAGACTACAGATGGGGTATGTTCCCTTCTTTCTCCGGAGCATGGAATATAACTCAGGAAGATTTTATGCAGGATCAGAATATTTTCGATCAGTTGAAATTACGCCTTGGTTATGGTATCGTTGGTAACCAGGAAATTGATAACTATGCTTTCCTGACTTTATACAAGCCAAATGTATCGAGTGGATCAACCACTTACGTGCCTGATTCAAAACAAGGTACATCTGATATAACCTGGGAGGGACAGCGTCAGTTCAACCTTGGATTCGATATGGCATTCCTCAATAATAGGATTAAATTTTCGGCTGATTATTTTAATATTGTCAACAGCGACCTGTTGTTGACACGTAATTTGGCGGAAACCTCCGGTTTCAAAACCGCAGTGATGAATATCGGTGAGATCAAGAACCGCGGTGTTGAATTTACTGTGGATGTGAATGCTATAAAAACGAAAGACTGGGAATGGAATATATCTGCTAACTTCTCCAGAGACCGTAATAAAGTAACTAAACTGTATGGAGATGGTGTGGAATTTATTAAGAAATATAATGATGATCATAACCTGGAAAAAGAGGGTAACCTGTTCCTGGGAGAATCACGTAATACCATTTATATCTGGAAAACCGGCGGTATTGCTCAGGTGGGTGATATGGATCGTCTGAATCAGATCAACTGGCAGGGAAAGAATGTCAGCCCTGGCGATTTATATCCGTTGGATGTTTCTGGTCCTGATGGTGTGCCTGATGGAAAAATTGATGATGAATATGACCGTGTTGTCGTTGGTTCGCCTGATCCTAAATTCTATGGCGGATTCAGTACGGATCTTTCTTACAAAGGTCTTTCGTTGAACCTTGTATTCAATTATTCTTATGGTGCAAAGAAATTAAGTCCTTTATATGAGACGCTGGTCGGAAGTACAGGTAGTTCACTGGCATCGGTCGATTTGCTAGATCGTTGGACTCCGGAAAATACAGGAGCTAAATTCCCTCGTCCGATGTATCAGGATGGTAACGATACTGCTCCCGCATATCATCCGTTCTCTGCCAGCCAGATGGATTTCTCTGTACAAAATGCATCTTTTCTGCGCTTGTCTACAATGACGTTGGCTTATACTCTTCCTAAAAAAATTACCAATACACTGAAATTGGATAATCTGAGAGTATATAGTACGGCCTCTAACGTATTCTGTATAACTCCGTATAAGGGATATGATCCTGAAACGGGTGACTGGTATCCACCTACAAGAATGTTTGTTTTTGGTCTTAACGTATCATTCTAAGCTACCGTTGATAAAAAATGATTGTAAACAATTTTTAAAATGAAATTTATGAAAGCAATAACTATATTATCACTCTCAGCTCTGTGCTTGTTCGGGACAAGTTCATGCCAGGATTTTTTGGATAAGGAGCCTCAGAGCGCATTGACAGCAGATCAGATTTATACTGATTTGGACAGATTGGAGCCTACGGTTGACGGGTTGTACACCAGTTTTCGTAATACGAAAGTCAATAGAGAAGGCTTTACTTTCTATATGATCGGTACGGATGAAGCCCAGCAGGGTATTAAAGAGGTGCTGACTTATGCGAGCCAGCCTGGTTTTGATTATTATAATGGACAGCTGAATAGCTCACTGGATAAGATCTCTGCCATGTGGCAAAGCAAATGGCCTATTATAAATACGGCATCGTTGTCTATTTGTGGTTTGAGTATCCTGGAAGAATCGGAAACTAATGAAGAGAACCTGAAGCGAATTAAGGTATTGAAAGGTAATGCGTGTTTTATGCGTGCCATGTCAATGTTTGAGCTTGCGATGCATTGGGGAGAAGTTCCGGTTGTTAAAATTGAGTCTTTGGACCAGACAGATACTGATTATTCAAGAAGACCTTTATCGGAAGTATGGCAGCAGATTTTTGATGATTTTACATACGCTTCGGAGAATCTGGCTGATGGAAGACAAACGGGCCCTCGTGCCACAAAAGGTTCTGCTATAGCTATGCTGGGAAAGACTTGTATGTATGCTCCGGAAGAGAGTGGTTATCGCGATTTCCAAAAAGCCATCGGTTATTTTGAGAAAATAAATGACGGACGTTATTCTCTGGAACCGAATTACGGAACGCTGTTTGATGAATGGGGTACTTTAGAGTTTAACTCTCCTGAGTCTGTATTTGAGATCGACTATGAACCGAATGACCAGGGCCGAAGCGGATGGCAATGGGATATGGGATCTAAGACTTTAGGACAAGCCGGTTATAGTGAAGAGTGTTATCTGGGTGGCTGGGATGTGATTATGCCGACAGTTTACCAGTACAGCATGAAAGAGGACGGTGGTGTATGGGAAGACGGCGATTCGCGTAAAAATGTGAACCTGCGTTACGAATGGACTTATGACGGAATTACTTATACAGTTCCTACGGATGCTGCTGACGAATTGGATCCGCATATTAAGAAATGGGAAGACAGACGTATTGACCGTTTTGCTCCCGATTATCCAAATGTGTTCAACAGGAGTTATTACCGTGTAGGTAAGAATTATCCGATGATTCGCTTTGCAGATGTATTGCTTTGCTATGCAGAATGCCTGAATGAAGTTGGAAATACAGCTCAGGCTCTGGATATTGTAAATAATCAGATCCGTAGTCGTGCCTGGGGCGGAAATCTTCCGGCAGATAAGCAGTGGAAGGGAATGTCGAAAGAACAATTCAGAGTCGAAATCATGGACGAGCGTATGCGGGAACTTTGCTTTGAAGGATGGAGACGTATGGACCTTATCAGAACAGGTAAATTTGTGGAGTTGATCAAACAACGTAACCGTTGGGCAAAAGAATCCGGTACGATTCAAGATTACCACATGCGTTATCCTATTCCAGATTCTGAAATTAATAATAATCCGGACTTCACAAAAGATGATCAGAATCCGGGCTATTAATTGAAACCTGATCGAAATATGGGGGTAATATTGGATATTCTCTATATTACCCCCTTTTATTTTTTAGTTTTTAATAGCATATTGACATGAAAATCCAAATAAAGAAAAACTATATCCAACTTATCATCTTTTTTCTGGCAACTTTATCTTATACAGCAGTCGGTGAGACTTCATTGAAAACGGAGTTGAACTCCGGATGGCGTTTTAAACAATGGCGGTTGAACAATTGGTATCCGGCGGCTGTGCCAGGTGTAGTCCATACCGATCTTATTGCAAATGGAATAATAGAGGATCCTTTCTTTCGTCTGAATGAGAGAAGTGTGCAGTGGGTTGACAAAGAAGACTGGATGTATGAAACATCGTTTGATCTGAATAACGAAATGTTTGATAAGAAAAATATCCGGCTACATTTTATGGGACTGGATACCTATGTCAGTGTTTATCTGAATGGTGAAAAGATCTTAGAAGGCAATAATATGTTCTGTGAATGGAAAGTCGATATAAAGGGGAAGGTAAAACAAAAAGACAATAAACTGGAGGTTTTATTCCGCTCTCCGATAAAAGAAGATATACCTAAATGGGATGCGCTGCCTTATCATTATCCAACAGGACCGGATCAGTCTCAGCAAGGAGGTATTTTCGAAAAAACAGTTAGTCCGTTTGCACGTAAGGCGGGTTATCATTATGGTTGGGATTGGGGACCACGCCTGGTCACATCTGGAATTTGGCGTCCGGTTTATGTAGAGGCATGGAATGACGTTAAACTGGAAGATGTCTTTATCCAGCAGAAAGAGGTGAACAAGCGAAAAGCCTCGATTACAGTAAATGTGGATGTTTTGGCTGACAAAGATATCTCCAATGCACAAATCGTTGTAAAAGATAAGAAATCGGGAATATCTTATGCTACATTCACAACAGATCTGAAAAAAGGAGCAAACGTTGCTACTACCGATTTTGTGATCAATAATCCGAAGTTATGGTGGACAAACGGTTTAGGTGAAGCCCATCTTTATGAGTTCCAGACAGATATTATATTGGATTCTCAGGTTGTTGATTCTAATACTTCCAAAACTGGTTTACGGTCTGTAAAAGTGATCAATAAGCCGGATCAATATGGTTCGACGTTATATATTGAGCTAAACGGAGTTCCTGTATTTATGAAGGGAGCGAACTATATTCCTTGCGATAACTTTTTACCTCGTGTAACCAAAGAGATATATGAGAAAACAGTTCTCGATGCTGTAAATACGAATATGAATATGCTCAGAGTCTGGGGTGGAGGTACTTATGAAAATGATATCTTTTATGATCTTTGCGATCAATATGGTATTTTGGTCTGGCAGGATTTTATGTTTGCTTGTAGTATGTATCCTTCTGAAGGAGAATATCTTGAAAGTGTCCGTCAGGAAGCGATAGATAATATTAAGCGTTTAAGAAATCATCCTTCTATTGCTCTTTGGTGTGGAAATAATGAAGCGTATGATGGCTGGTTCGGCTGGGGACGCAAGGAAGATTATACCAGACAGAATCCGGAATATGCGCGTGTTATGTGGAAACAGTATACTGATTTGTTCCATAAGTTGTTGCCGGATATGGTGGAACAGTATGCTCCGGGTGTATTTTATTGGCCTTCTTCTCCCTATGGTCTTCCGGGACAAGGTTGTGATGATAAGCATGGAGATCGCCATTACTGGGATGTTTGGCATGGAAGAAAGCCGATTACTCAATATAATAATGAACGGAGCCGCTTTTTCAGTGAGTATGGATTTCAATCTTTTCCGGAGTTTGAGTCGGTGAAAATATATGCGCCGGAATCTAAAGACTGGGCCATTACCTCTGAAGTTATGATGGAACATCAACGGGCCGGTTCTTACGCTAACAATTTGATAGAAGAGTATCTGCTGAATGAATATAGAAAGCCTAAAGATTTTGAATCTTTTCTTTATATGAATCAGGTTTTGCAGGGTGATGCCGTTAAGATTGCGATGGAAGCCCATCGAAGAGATATGCCTTATTGTATGGGTACGTTATTTTGGCAGCATAATGACTGTTGGCCTGTGGCTTCATGGTCCAGCCGTGATTATTATGGCCGTTGGAAGGCTCAGCATTATTTTGCCCGTGAAGCTTATAAGGATATATTGGTTTCTCCGATCGAAAAGGATAATCGGTTATCGGTATATATCGTGTCTGACAGACTGACTGCTTCACAAGGGGATCTGACTGTAACTGTATTGACTTTGGATGGTAAAGTGATCAACAAGATACAGAAGAAAGTTTCAATCGCGGCTAATACCAGTAAGAACGTTTTGTCGATGGATGCAGAGCATCTGATAAAAGGAAATTCAAAGAGTGAAGTGGTCATACAGACCCGTTTGGTCGATAAGGCAGGGAAAATATATACGAACAATTATTTCTTGTTGCAGCAAAAAGCGATAAATTATCCTCTGGTAACAATTTCAAAACAAATAAAACCGATCGATGGAGGCTATGAAATAGAACTTACTGCCGACAAGTTCGCACGTGCGGTATTCATGTCGTTGAATGGAATCGATAATTTCTTTGAGAACAATTATTTTGATATACTTCCGGGAGAAACTGTCTCTGTTAAAGTAAAATCGAAACTGTCAGGATCGGACTTTGGAAAACAGTTGAAAATAGTTTCACTTAGTGATGCGTACTGATAATAGATTCGTATAAGTATATGTAGTAAGCTCTGTTTAGCTATTTTGTTTCTCAAAATCTTTGGGAGTTACACCGAATTGTTTCTGAAATATCTTACTAAAATAAGAAGGTGAGTTGATACCGACCAGATAACAGATCTCCCCGATCCGATGTTGGCCGTCGAGTATCAACTCAGCTGCTTTTTTCAGACGTATGAGGCGGATAAAGTCATTCGGTGAAAGTCCGGATAAGACTTTTATTTTACGTAGTAAGCTGGAACGACTTAAAGAAAGTATTTCTGCCAGCTTTTCTACACCAAAGTTCTCATCGGTGATGTTTTCGTGGATAATAGCGATGATACGATCCATGAACTCCTTGTCCGCTTTATTCATTTGCATATTATTGACAGGGAAGAACGGGCGTTTAGAAAACGCCTCACGTTCTTTCTGCCGGTTGTTCAGCAATGAAGAAATCTGTGTTGCCAGATAATTGAATGAGAAAGGTTTTTCTACGTAAGCTTCGGCTCCCAGACGCAGACCGTTGATCTTA
Source organism: Parabacteroides timonensis (assembly GCF_900128505.1). Taxonomy (NCBI): domain Bacteria; kingdom Pseudomonadati; phylum Bacteroidota; class Bacteroidia; order Bacteroidales; family Tannerellaceae; genus Parabacteroides; species Parabacteroides timonensis. Next base: position 3,776,100 of record NZ_LT669941.1, on the reverse strand, counting down.
CTGTCGAGATCATTCTTAGCCGTCAGGAAAATAACCGGAATATGACAGAGCTCGATGTTCGCTTTCATTTCTTTACATAGTTCGAGACCGTTCATGACAGGCATCATGATATCACTAACTACAATATCAACAGAATGTTCACTCAGGATCTCCAAGGCCACTTTCCCATTCGGAGCAGTTTCGGTAATAAAAAACTCTTGTAATTTTTCAGCAAGAAATGAACGCATGGTATCATTATCTTCTACAAGCAAAAGGGTATAATTCCGGCCTTCAATATGAATATTAGTATTCTCTTCAGAAAAAATGAACTCTTCCTGAAGAGCGGAACTCTCCTGTTGTCTGATTTTTTCCTGGGTAAGAGGCAGAATCAATACAAATGAATTGTCGGTTGCTTCCGTATCTAACGAGAGATTACCGGAATGGAGCATAGCCAGTGAGCGGGCTAACGGTAAACCGATACCGGTTCCGGTAGATGTTTTTTCTTTTTTATTGATCTGATAGAATGGTTCAAATATTTGCTGACTGAGTTCGGCTGGTATCCGGCCCCCATCATTGGTGATACGGATGCTGAAGGTGGTTTCTGCCTGTTGTAACTCGACCTTGATTTTATGAGCTGAATATTTAAGAGCATTATTTAGCAGGTTACTCAATATTTTGGTAACGGCCTCTTGGTCGATGGCGGCAATGACCTCTTTATCGGGGATAGCGATAGACAGTTCTTTTTTCTGCTGTACCATAGTCGGTTCGAAGCGCAGGATCGTATCTTTGAGTAAGGTACCGACATTTACCCAAATGAAATCCATTTTAAATTTATTGGCATCGATTTTCCGGAAGTCCAGTAATTGGCTTGCCAGTTCGAGCAGTCGTTTCGTGTTTTGGGCAATTACATTCAGATTACGTTTGATTTTGCTATCCTGAATATCCATTTCCAGAATTGTCTCCAATGGACTATTGATCAGAGTTAAAGGGGTACGTACCTCGTGGGCGATTTCTGTAAAGAATTCCACTTTTGCTTCGTAGAGCTCTTTTTCTTTAGCAATCTCAAAGAGTTTTTGCTTTTCTTCCATCTGTTGTTCCTTACGCCGTTTATACCAGCGGAACCACCCGTATAACAGGCAGAGTACCAGTATGGTATAAACCAGATAGGCCCAGAATGATAACCACCAAGGAGGAAGAATCGTAATGAGAAGAGATGTTGTCGGTGAGTTCTCGGCTTTTTCTCCTTGCGTCGCTTTTACCTGGAATGTATAATTTCCGGGAGGTAGTTGGGCATAGGATATGTTCTGATTGCTATTGGCTTTTATCCAGGTATGGTCGAGTGGTTCCATTTTGTAAAGGCACTCTTTATTGCGTATGGACGAATAAGAGGGTATTGCTACATCAAAACTGATATTCGACTGATTGTAAGGCAATACGATTCTGTCGGTATGCACTATGCTTCTATTTAACGGCGAATTGGGAGTGTGAACCGTCACTTCTTTGTTGTAGATACTAAATTTAGTGATATATACCGGAGTAACTGAATCTTTTTGCCGATCGTCGTCCGGATTGAATGCGATCAATCCGTCTATTGTTCCGAAATAAAATTTTCCGTCTCTTGCTTTAAATCCTGAATTGTAATGGAATTGATTTCCAATCAGCCCGTCTTGGGTTGTGAATACACGAACTTCTCTGGTTCCCGGATTAAATTTGACAAGTCCCTGGTTTGTTCCAAACCATAAATTATGATTTTTATCTTCCAGTATCTTATAAGCTACATCATCCGGTAAGCCTTGTTCTTTGGAGAATGTAGTGAAGTTATCCTCCTTTTCGTTATATCGGCAGATACCACCCCGGTCGGTAGAGAGCCATATCTGTCCTTTACTGTCTTCCATGGAGGAACTAACGGAGTTTGAGCTCAAGCTGGTCGGATCTTTCGGTTCATGATTGTACTTTTTAAAAGAATGGTCATTCGGAGTAAATTTCCATATTCCGCTCCCCATGGTAGCGATCCATATCCGGCCCTTGCTGTCTTCCATGATGTGAAAGATCCAGTCGAGGCCAACTTCGTTGATTTTCTTGAAATCCAGCGTGCCGGGCTTTGCTAGGTATAATCCCCATCCGTTTCCCAGCCAGGTTTGCCCTTTACTGTCGACTAAAAGAGCATAAACGCTTTCTTCATCGATGTTCAGGCTTTTGGGACTGTAATGCTTTATCGATTGTGTGGATAAGTCGATGATGTCAAAGCCCTGTTTGAACAGGCCACAATACAGCTGATTGTTGTGTGTGGTCATGGAATGGGTCATCAGGTGGTTCTTTCGTTCGGCTGCCGGATATTGCAGTTGCTTAACTTCTCCGGTTTCCGGATCCAGTATATTAATACCGTTATCTTCCGTACCGATCCAGATCTTTCCGTCCGGAGCTTCTACGATTTCCCGGATCCGTCGGGTGTTTAGGGAGCTTTCGGAACTTGACGGAACATATTTTTCGAATAAAAGTTGATGGTTCGGTAAATAGTTGACACCTCCGAATTTAGTTCCAAGCCAGATGCCTTCTTCCCGGTCTTTATGGATACAGAAAATAATATTGTCGGATAAACTATACGAGTGCATCAGGTCTTCCTGCAGATGAGTCACTTTCTCATGACTCTCGTCTATGATAAACAGGCCGGCATGAGAGCAGACCCAAAGTTTTTTCTGGTCGAAGCAAGCGACATCGCGTAATACGGTATAATGTACCCCTGGGGCTTTTACTGTTTGCAAGACATTCGTCTCAGGGTTGTATTTCTTTAATTCGCCGTCATGAATGGCCAGGGCGATCCAGTCACCATACTCACACATGGCGAAGATATATTGATTCATCAGCGTGTTATTATCCTTGTCGGTATGATATTGAGCGAATGAATCTGTTTTTGGATCATAGCGGAAAAGGCCTACGCCCACTGTGCCGATCCATACTTCTCCATTTTCTCTGACACAGATTGCGCTGGGACTTTCTCGTTTAATATTATCTTTATTGGTAATTGCGTAGTAGTATAACTTATTGTCTTTATAACGGAAAACTCCCTGATCGGGAATAAGTACCCAGATGTTTCCTGAATGATCGGAGATTATTTTAGCAACCCAGTTTCCCATCTGTTCTCCATTTTCTGTTTTTAAGTCTATGAAAGTGAACAGATCGTATATTGGATCATAGATATAAACACCTCTATCGGTACCTACCCAAAGTTTTTTATTTTCATCTTCGAAAAGAGCAGAAATGTTGTGGTCTCCTTTGCCGGCAATATAGTCATCACAGTTGATTGTTTGGATGGAAGTGCCGTCATAACGGTTCAATCCGTTTTTGGTCCCAAACCACATAAAGCCATAACTATCCTGCAATATAACTTTTACCTGGCTTTCCGATAGGCCATCTTTACTTGAAATATGCGAAAAGTAATAGTTGAATGGCTTTCTGTTCGCTGCATCGAGCTGTAGCAGACAGAAAAACATCAGCAAGTATATATAGTGGACTCTTCTCATAAAGATAGCTTTAAGGTGTTGTGTATTAAAAAGGTTACTCAGTTTCTGATCATAAGAGGTAAAAGGAGATGTGTCAAAAACTATTGCAGACTTTTGACACAACTCCTTTTTATTGTATAAGAACGATTAAGTAGTGCCTGCCACTTCAGCAGTCCGTTCCATTACTTCAATTTCAAAAACTAAAGTAGAGTATGCAGGAATTGTAACATTTCCGGCATTGTCTTTCCGGTCGCTTGTTCCGTAAGCTAATCCATAAGGAATCCATACTTCCCATTTATCACCTACAACCATGTTTTGCAAAGCAATTGTCCAGCCTGTTATCGGTGCAGAATAGCCGCTAGGATTGCTATATTGATTGTAGTTTGCCGAATAGGAACTTACTGCAAATTTAGCAGGTGACCCATCTTCAAACTCGCATTTATCGAAATAATCATCGGAGGTGCTGTTGGCCAGCCAACCTCTGTAATAAACAGTAACGCGGCTATTAAAGTAGATTGCCGGACCATCGCCATTTTTCAGCTTTTTAGCATAAACAAAACCGTCTCCACTACCAGTTATTTGTACTTGTATGTAATCCGGATCATTGGCTTTTGCCTGGAAAGCTTGTTCGTTTTCCAACTTATATGCCTCGACAAGTGCATCATCATTATTATCGTCGTCTTTACAGGAGGTAAAAACGGTCGATATACAAAAAATCATCAACGCGATTTGCAGGTACTTCTTCATGTACTTATTCAATTATCTTTTTTAATAACGTCTTCATACTTACCTTTTCAGAGATAATGTCGTGCAACTTGTCGATGCTTACACGTTCCTGTTCCATTGTGTCGCGGAAACGGATCGTTACGCAATTATCCTTCAAAGTATCATGGTCAACTGTAATACAGTACGGGGTTCCAATAGCATCCTGACGGCGGTAACGTTTACCGATAGAATCTTTTTCATCATACTGGCAACGGAAATCGAATTTCAGCATGTTGATAATTTCTTCTGCCTTTTCAGGAAGACCGTCTTTCTTTACCAGTGGCAATACGGCCAGTTTGATAGGAGCCAGGGCTGCCGGTAATCTCAATACCACACGGGTTTCGCCGTTTTCAAGTGTCTCTTCGCAATATGAACCGGCCATAACGCTCAGGAATACACGGTCAACACCGATAGATGTCTCGATAACATACGGAGTATAGCTTTTATTTAGTTCCGGATCGAAGTATTGCATTTTCTTACCGGAGAATTTTTCGTGTTGGCTCAGGTCGAAGTCTGTACGGCTATGGATACCTTCCACTTCTTTAAAACCGAATGGCATTTCGAATTCGATATCTGTTGCTGCATTGGCATAGTGGGCCAGTTTCTCGTGATCGTGGTAACGATATTTCTTTTCACCTAATCCCATGGCCTTGTGCCAGTTTAGACGAGTCTTTTTCCACATCTTGAACCATTCCATTTCTTCGCCCGGACGAACAAAGAACTGCATTTCCATCTGTTCGAATTCACGCATACGGAAAATGAACTGACGGGCAACGATTTCGTTACGGAATGCTTTACCGATCTGAGCGATACCGAAAGGTATTTTCATACGGCCTGTTTTCTGTACATTCAGGAAGTTTACGAAAATTCCCTGTGCTGTTTCGGGACGCAGGTATATTTTAGAAGCACCATCGGCTGTAGAGCCCATTTCCGTAGAGAACATCAGGTTGAACTGGCGTACTTCCGTCCAGTTACGTGTTCCTGAAATCGGACAGGCTATTTCGCAATCGATGATGATCTGACGGAGTTCTTCGAAGTTAGAATCGTTCAATGCTTTTGCGAAACGGGTATGTATCTCGTCGCGTTTAGCCTGATTTTCCAATACACGGCCGTTGGTGGCACGGAATTGAACTTCATCGAATGCTTCACCGAATTTTTTAGCTGCCTTATCTACTTCTTTCTGTATCTTTTCGTCGATCTTAGCCAGGTGATCTTCGATCAGGACATCTGCGCGGTAGCGTTTTTTTGAATCTTTATTGTCGATCAAAGGGTCGTTGAATGCGTCCACATGGCCGGATGCTTTCCAGATAGTCGGGTGCATAAAAATAGCGGAGTCGATGCCTACTACATTTTCGTGAAGTAGGGTCATGCTATCCCACCAGTATTTCTTTATATTGTTTTTCAGCTCTACGCCATACTGTCCGTAATCATACACTGCACCTAAACCATCATATATTTCCGAAGAAGGAAATACAAATCCATATTCTTTACAGTGTGAAACTAATTTCTTGAAAACATCTTCTTGTGCCATAAGTATATGTAATTATTATCAACCTGCAAAGTAAATGATTTTTTCTGTAAGTTATAGCATTTTCAGCGGCTTATTAGTTAATACATATAAAGAAGGGTGACCATCCCGGTCACCCTTCACCATCAAAAATTATGTTGAAAATTTAGTTCTGGGTTTATTCTTTATCCCACCATATACGACCAAATTCGCTGTCCAAACGACCGAAGTTCGATGCTTTCTGCATGTCTTCAAGGCGTTTTACCTGATTAGCATAGTTGGCAGAGCCATCGGCAGGCATAGTGAATTTTTTACGACGCGGTACTTGCTGCAATTCTCCGTATACATTGATCGGTTCCCAGGTAACCAGTGTAGATGTAGTGCTCGGATAATTGGTACGTTTGTACATGGCCCATGATTCACTGTTATTCTTGAAATGTTCTACCCAGGTCTGGCAGTAGATCTGCTCTTTAGCCATGGAGCTGTTCCATGCGATGCCATCCTGTTTCAGGAATGCTTCGATTTCTGCTTCTGTGACAGCTTCGTAATCGTTGATTTTGCAATAATCTGCAATTTTGCTCCATTGTCTCAGCGAGGCTTTTACGCCTTCTTCATACCATTGCTGAGCAGTTTTGCTGTTGGCTACGCCTTCCAGTGTAAATTCGGAAGCCATGAAACAGAAGTCTGCGTATGTTACCAAAGGAATCCAGCCGCCGGCACTACCATTGTCTTGTGCACCTTTCCACAAACGAGTCTGAGGTCTGTTCATCGGACGCATGTCGATATCATCCAGATAACGGGATGTACGGCAGGAGTCGGTTGCCCATTTGTCGTAACTTACGCTACCACCGGTCCAGCGACCTAAATGAGTCGGGATGACCTGCGCAGGAGTCGTTGTCTCTTTGGCATTGAATGCGGCTACATTTTCCGGAGTCAAATTGTTGATCTGGAAAAACAGGCGTTTTCTCGGATCGTTATACTTTAGTAAGTAAGCCATGAAAGCAGAAGATGCGCGGTCCATGTCAATCACAGAATGCCAGTCGCCTTGCGTTGTCCAGTAGTTATCGAAATAGAGGATAAAACTATCGTCGATGCTACTGAAAATGTTGCCGGAAGATAATACCTCCTGCGCAATGGCTTTTGCTTCTTCCGGTTTCTGTTTTAATAATCTCAAAGCGAGACGCAGACGAACGGCATTAGCTGCCTTCACCCATTTACTCATGTCGCCGCTATAAGCCAGGTCATAATTTTTGAAAGTCACCTGGTTGCTGGATGTCGACAGTTTATTGGCTGCCTCTTTCAATTCCTGGTTCCAGATCGTAAACAATTCTTCCTGAGTCTGGAAAGCAGGCTCAAGAATTTCCACGTTGCCGTTACGGGTCCCCCAGCCGTCGGTGTACACCAAAGATCCGTATACGTCGGATGTTTGAATACCTTTTGTAATCAGGAGAACACGGGCTACTTCGGTCAAGTCGCTGTAAGCTGCTTCCTGTTCCGGCATATGGGTCTTGACGTAATAGGGGATATGACGGGCATATTTGCCGGCGTTTACATAGTTGCTGTATAATGATCCCGAAAAACCGGCGCATTCGGTGAAGTTGGTTGTGCTATACCCCCAGATTCCGGCACAATACTGCATCCATCTCAAGCGGCAGGCATACGAGTCTGCCCATGTCTCTCCGGCATTACACATTACATTTTCAATCTGATAGAGGAATACTTCCGGATCAACTTCGTATACCGTATCCGGGTTCTTGTTGATTTTAGTGAAGTCGGCATCACAGGAGCTTAATGCAGCCATGGAAGCTAGCGCTCCGAGAATATAATATTTAATTTTTTTCATTTTACTTGATTATAAAGGTGATTAGAACGAAACGTTAACACTGAAACCAATGTTGCGTGAGAATACGGCACCACCGCTTTCCATATATTCAGAGCTGTAAGATGTATTTAAGCCTTCCGGGTGGATATTGTCCGGTAGACTGTTATACAGGAATCCTAAGTTACGAGCCATCAGACCGATACTTGCATTCTGGATGTAGGCTTTATTCACCCATTTTTTAGGCAATTGCCAGTGTACGGAAACTTCACGTAAGGCAACCCATGAGCATTTGTGGATACCTTCTTCACGGATACCTCCGGACCAACTGTACACATTGTCATAATATTTGTAGGCAGATAACGGATCGACCAATCCTTGATCGTAAGCATACTGGTAGCTCTTGCCGGATACGTCTACTCCTTTGATTTCCGTACCAGGTATAAATACGCCTTCCGGAATTACACCGTCGTTAACCACTCTTCCGTCGCTCAATGTACGAGGCAGACCGCCGTATTGTGTGTCACGGCCGATTAATGAAGATTTAACGTTACCTGAATTCATACCATAATAGTAACTTGCCGAGAAGACGTCTCCGCCGAAGCGAGCATCGATGACCGCATTCAGTGTAATGCCTTTCCAGCTTACGGAAGTATTGGCTCCCCATAAGAATTTAGGCTGCAAAGAACCGATTTTCTCACTTTTATTTGAACGGGGATAAGAACCGTCTGCGTTCAACAGCTTTTCACCATTTTCGTTGCGTGTGTATGCATAGGATGTGTAGATGTCACCATAAGCGCCGCCAACGGTAGCCCATGCCTGTGTATCTGTACCACCTCCTACTAACTGGTATTTCTCAACGCCTTCAAACAAAGAAACAATCATGTTCCTGTTGCGTGTCAGGTTGAAAGACAAATCCCAGCGCCAGTCTTTCGTTTCGATCGGAGTACCGGTGATCAATAATTCGATACCTTTGTTCTGGATGTCTCCGGCATTGATCCAACGTTTTGAAACACCAGATTCGGATGCGATCGGCAATGCCAGGATCTGGTTCTTTGTATTGGTCTTATACCATGCAAAGTCGAAGCCGAGGCGGTTTTTAAAGAAACGCATATCCAAACCGATTTCGATGGAGTGTTGTTTCTCCGGTTTCAAATTCAAGTTCGGTAATTCATCTTTGTCGAATTTGTAATAAGGATAAGTACCGCCGCCAAGCTGGTTGTCGAATGTGTTGTCGAATGCATAATAACCGGTACCGGTTGTCAGATAAGGCGCACAGTCGTTACCTACGATAGCATACGAAGCTCTCAGTTTACCGAAAGAAATAAATTCGGGTATCGCATCGCGTAGACCTTCGGCAAAAAGCCAGGAAGCTCCTACAGACGGGTAGAAATAAGAAGTGTGTCCTGTTCCGTTTTCGTAGATCAATGCAGACGACCAGTCGTTACGTCCTGTTATATCCAGGAAATAAACGCCTTTATAGTCCATATTGGCAAAAGCATAGATGGAGTTGATGCGTTTTCTGTCGGTATTATATCTGACTTCGGTTGTTGCTTTATTAACGGAGTTTGTCATATCGAACAAACCGGGAACACGCAAGCCATTCTCCGAGTTGGTTCTGTGGTATCCCCTTTTGGTATCCCACTGTTCTACCGCCACGCTACCGCTGATATTGAAATCATCGAAAGAATGGTTGGCAGTCAACATACCGGTAATCTTGTACTGGTCTTTCTTGTTTTCATGGATTTTGTATGCCGCACCGTCATATTTGCTGGCACCTGTAGCCATTACTTTTGATTCGTTGGTTGTATATAACTTGTAAATATCGCCTTTCACTTTCAATGACAACCAATCCAATAGTTTAAGATCCAGATTCAGGAAAGCGCGTACACTCATTTCGTCCTGTGTATAGATATTTTCCAGGTAGTCGTAGATCGTTTTGGAATAACCATACGGATCCTGTGAGTTGTAACCGTCGCCGGCCGGACTGATATAGTTTTTGTTGTTCAACCAGTAATCTGTATCATATTCACGAGCGATGCTGTACATGAAGTCATAGATCGGAGAACCTGAACCTCCCTGCCTTGTCGGGTTCTGGGCGGTCGATTCGATATAAGAGAATCCACCTTCTGCTTTCAGACGCGAACTGATATCGTGGGAAGCGTTTAAGCTGAACGAATTACGCTTGAACTCATTGTTGAAAGTCAAACCCTCTGATTGCAAATTTGAATAAGAGAAACGGAATGCACTTTTTTCAGAACCCCCTTGCAAAGCCACGTTGGTGTTCATGTAGTGTCCGGTCTGATAAAGGTTTTTCAAGTTGTTGTCTTTGGCGGAATAGATCATTTCCTGGCCATCCACATAGAATGGTTTGCCGTCGAAACGAGGACCGAAGCTACGACCGGCAGAAGTGTATCGGTTTTCGCTGCCGTCGGGGTTCTGTGCCCATGCCGGAGAAGAACCGGATCCGAATTCGTTTTGTAAATCCGGTGTCGCATAGATCTTTTCCCATTGCTGCGTATGTGAAACGGAAACACCTATACCTTCACCTTTACGGCCTTTTTTGGTTGTGATCAGGATCACACCGTTGGAAGCACGCGAACCATACAAAGCGGTTGCGGCAGCACCTTTCAATACAGACATCGACTCGAAGTCATCGGCATTCAGGTTCTTCAGGTCATTACCCCAGTCTTGTCCTGCTCCTGTTTTTGTTACCTCATTGTCGATGATAATACCGTCGATCACGAAAATCGGCTGGTTGTTACCTCCCAAAGAAGTGTTACCACGGATGATGATACGTTGTGAAGATTGCGGACCGGAGTTACCCATGTTGATCTGTACACCGGCCACTTTACCTTGCAGACCGTTGATCGGGTTGGGGGAGTTTACTTTGGCGATTTCATCTCCTTTCAGTTCGGTCATGGAATAACCCAGTGATTTTTTGTCACGTGACATACCCAAAGCTGTTACTACAACTTCGTCCAAGGCCTGTGAGTCTTCTTCCAGAAATACTTTCAGCGTTGTTTGGCCAGTGTAAGCGATTTCTTTCGTTTTATATCCTACGAAAGAGAATTGTAACACTTGACCTCTTTTGACATCGTTTAGCGTAAATTTGCCATCGAGGTCGGTCATGATTCCACTTGTGGTTCCTTTAATAACGACAGATGCTCCAATAACCGGTCCCATTGAATCTTCTACTACTCCGGTTATTTTCCCGTTTTGTTGGGAAATGTTTACACTTTGCTTGTCAGGTAACACGTCTGCATAGACTCCTAATGGAGAAGCTAATGCACCGGCAAGCAAAATCAAGCTTGGAAATTTTAATCTTTTAGACATAAGCGTTTGATTTATAGGTAAAAAATAGATGTGTGTATATTTGTTTTAGCATATTTAAAGTTGTTGTAGTTCTAGTAGAACTATGGAATTCTACCAAAATGACAGCTATTCATAATGGCTAAAATAGCCTAAATCAATTTTAAATTCGTTAATAAAAGGAATACGCAAGCTAAAAGCGTTAATTTTGTAACAAATTAGTTGTAATTAGTTTATTACCTAAGGAGGTCAAAAGTATGAATGTTAACTTAGAATCTATTTTTAACAGAATTTACGAATGAGTTCTACTAGAACAATATCATTTATAAAATTGTCAAAAGGCAACTATATATTTGTAGATCATAACTTTGTCTTTGATTTTAATCAAAGGCTCATAAAGAGATGCATTTCTTTATTTATGTTAAATAAGTAGAGTGTGTCTAATTCTTTCTCTTTTCAAAAATCAATTATCTGGAAGCGATTGTTATTTAATTAAAGACGAAAATCTGACTTTTAATTTTGTATCAGTGTTTTATGAATTTGTTTATATTTGTAAAATAATAATCAATCAGCTCTTTTTCACTATAAAATACAATATTATGAATGACGGTTCGAAAAAAGTAGTGATTCTTCTGGCTCATCCTAACCTGAAAGAGTCACAGGCAAACAAAGCATTGGCAGATGCGGTAAAAGATATAGATGGTGTAATGCTCTATGATTTATATGAATACCAGGATCAGTCTTTTGATGTAAATGTGTGGAGCACTATCATTTCTGATGCCTCTATGGTTATCTTTCAGTTCCCTTTCCATTGGATGTCTGCTCCTTCTCTTTTAAAAAGATGGCTGGATGAAGTATTCACTTCGTTGGCGAAGACACCTGCCGTAGCCGGTAAACCGTTGCAAATCGTCACGACAACCGGCTCGGAGTATGCAGCTTACCGCAGTGGTGGACGGAATTGTTTTACAATGGATGAACTTTTGCGTCCTTATCAGGGATGTGCAATACATGCCGGAATGGTCTGGAATACACCGTTGGTTGTCTATGGAATGGGTAGCGGGGATGCTTCCAGAAATATAGCGGCAGGAGCTGAGGTGTATAAACAAAGGGTAGAAGAAGCATTGACTAGCCACACAATGCAGAATATCTGGTAGTTACTATGTGATGTGATTCTGATTATTATACGTAGCAATCAGAATCAGTTACCAATCTGATTGCCTGTCGATAATTGTCGGCAAGCTTGCTTACAATTGTCAACAAGCCTGCCCACAATTATCAACAGGCTTGTTCATAATTATCGACAGGCAAAAACGACAGGAGATTTCTGCCTTACTATACGAATAAAATAATTCGATGATAACAATATTATTGGATTAATTTAAGAACTTTCTTCTACAAACCCTTTCATATCAACAAAAAATATCTATTTTTGCAAAGTTGATGTTTTTGATGTTTGCGCAAACAGACTTAATTTATCTAATATAAAGTACCATGAGATCAGAAGACATTTCACGCCGCTCGTTTCTGAAGCGGGCATTGGCTCTTTCTGCAGCTACGGCGATCCCGTCGTTTTGGATACCTTCAAAGGCTAATGCCTTTCCTGGCGTACCTTTCGTTAGTCCTAACGAAAAAGTAAATATTGCGTTTATTGGCATTGGTAACCGGGGAGGTGAGATTGCCAAGGAGTTGTATAAAACAGGTTTATGTAATGTGGTAGCTCTTTGCGATGTCGACATGGGAGCTAAGCACACACAGGAGCTTATATCTATGTTCCCGAAAGCTCAACGCTTCCAGGATTTCCGCCAGATGTTCGATAAGATGGCAGATAAGATAGATGCTGTTACGGTGGGGGTTCCTGACCATGCCCATTTCCCTATAACCATCGAAGCTATGGCTCATGGCAAACATGTATATGTTGAAAAACCGATGGCCCGTACTTTCCATGAGGTGGAGTTGATGATGAAAGGCGAAAAGAAATACGGTGTTGTTACACAGATGGGTAACCAGGGACACTCTGAAGCGAATTACTTCCAGTTCAAAGCCTGGAAAGATGCCGGATTAATCAAGGATGTGACTGCTATCACAGCTCATATGAACTCTCCGCGCCGTTGGCACGGATGGAATCCGAACATTAAACATATGCCGATGGGCGAACCGGCTCCGGAAACATTGGATTGGGATACCTGGCTGGGTGTAGTGCAGCATCATGACTATAACCATGATTATCATATGGGACAATGGCGCTGCTGGTATGATTTCGGTATGGGAGCACTGGGAGACTGGGGAGCTCATATTCTGGATACGGCTCATGAGTTCCTGGATTTAGGCTTGCCTTCCGAAGTAAACCCGTTGTATCTGAAAGACCATAATCCATTTTTCTATCCGATGTCGTCTACCATTTTGTTTAAATTCCCTGAAAGGAATAATATGCCGGCTGTAGATGTAACCTGGTATGATGGTTTGGATAATATTCCAGCTGTTCCGAAAGACTTTGGCTCTTCGGATGTCGATCCGAATATTCCGACCGTTGCCGGCGGTAAACTGCAATTGATGAAACTGAACCCGGGTAAGGAAATCTATTCAAAGACACTTACATTTAAAGGTGGTTCTCATGGCAGTACATTGTCTGTTATTCCGGATCAGATTGCAAAGGATATGAATCCGAAACTGCCGGAATATGAAAAGAGTCCGTCCAACCATTACGAAAACTTCTTGTTGGCTTGCCAAGGAAAAGAAAAGACCCGTTCGCCGTTCTCCATTGCTGGCCCGTTAAGCCAGGTATTCTGCCTGGGCGTTATGGCACAGCATCTGAACCGCAAACTGGTTTTCGATCGTGATACGAAAGAAATTGTAAACGACTCTTTCGCTAATCAAATGCTGGTGGGACAACCGCCGCGTAAAGGTTGGGAAGAGTATTATAATGTATAACAGAAAATTGATAGAATAGAAAAAAGCACTACATAAGTAGTGCTTTTTTTGTGCCTTATAATCTGTAGATGACAGAATAATTCTATCCAATAAAATCAGTGAATAGTATAATGATCGGCTGGATAAGGAGCTATATATTTGTACTTTCTGAAAAATAACTCATTAATTAAGAAGACCATGAAAAGTATATATCTGATTTTTATTCTCATCTTTTGTTCCTTGAAACTCTTTGCAACCGATAAAGTGTTGTTCGAAATAGGGCGGCAGGACAATTCCGCTGCGGAGTTTGCCCTCTATCCGGGTAATTATAAAAGTTTTCTGGCGAACTTCGGGGGAGAGAAATCTTTTTATGTAGGATACTCTACTCCTGAAAAACATTGGTCGTATGTTTTGCCGGGACCGTTGGATGGTTGGGCTGGCGGTGGGTACTGGGCCGGATTTCATCCGAGACATTTCCCTTCTATCTATTTTAATTTGGATAAAGTTTCCGGAAAAGGGGAATGTTCTCTTACTTTCTTTTTCACTGGGGCACATAATAGTAAGCCGATCAAAATACGGGTCGAGATCAACGGTCATCGGTTCGAAGAAGAACTGAACGGGGAGAATGCTTCGGAGTTTCTGGAAAATAAGGGAACAGGAAAAGCGAAAGAGATACATATACAATTCCCCTCTTCATGGCTTACTCCCGGTATGAATAAGATTCAGTTGGGAACTATTAAAGGTACATGGGCTATTTTCGATTGTATCCGGTTGGAAACACCGGCATCCGTACAACTTGGAAAAGCGTCTTCTTCATTGATACGTTCTGTAAAAGCTGCACCTTTTGAATATCAAAAAGAGAATGGAGAACGTATATTGCCGGTTTTGGTGGATATGAACCAGTTTGATGCACCCCGGGAGTTGACTTTTGCAGTAGAGGGATGTGCTCCTGTTTCACGTACGATCGAAGTAGGGGAGAGTATCCAGGAAATATTGATGCCGGCTGCACAGGCTAAAGGCAAACAGGAAAAGTTGCTATTTACAATCCGGGATGGCAAAGATGTTATTTATAAAGGTGAAGTGATCCGTAGCCCGCAACCGCTGCATTCCTATTCAGACGATGTAGACTTGCTGATGGGGACGGGCAATTCCCGTTGGATGTTCAAACCCGGACCAAGCCTCCCTTTGAGTATGGTGCAGATCGCTCCCGACAATCAGGATGAGATATGGAAGGCCGGATACGAATATGCCATAGAGAATATTATGGGTTTCAACCATTTCAGCGACTGGACGATGACCGGTTTCCTGATGCAACCGACCTGCGGTGAACTGAAAGTCAATCCCGGCAGGGAAGATTTTCCGGATGAGGGCTATCGTTCCCGGATTGACAAATCATCGGAAAAGGCAGAAATAGGTAAATATTCCGTTTATATGACGGATACGAAGATACAAGCGGACATAACGGCAACCCGCCGTGCAGCTTTACAACGATATATTTTCCCTGCCAGGGAAGACGCTCGTATCCTGATCGATATGTTCACACCTAACGAGTACCCGCATAATCTGGTCAATGCCCGTGTAACGAAAGTCAGCGATACGGAAATAGAAGGTTATGCCACTTATTATAATGCATTTACCGGATATACATTGGAGCAGAGTTATACATTGTACTTCGTTCTCCAGTTCAGCAAACCTTTCGATTCGATGGGCGGATGGGTGAACGAAGGTGTTCAGCCGGTAACCGGTTATATCCCCGGATGGAACAGGAATCACGAGTTTGAAACCCCTGCTGAAATAAAGCAAAATATAACCCTGATAGAGGGCAAAGGCGATGTCGGTATATTCCTGAATTATAAGACGAAAGAGAACGAAGAAATCTTAGTCCGTTCCGGTGTATCTCTGGTAGATATGGTAGGGGCACGGAATAACCTGAAACAGGAACTGGCTGATCCTTTTGGATGGGATTTTGAGAAAGTAGTGGACAATGCTCGTTCCATTTGGGATGAATACCTGGGAAGAATAGCGATTGAAACGGATGATTATCTGCAAAAGAAGAAGTTCTATACCAACCTCTACCGTGCGTTAGCAGCCAAAGCAACCTGGAGCGATGTCGACGGTCGTTTTGTGGATGAAGATGAAAGGATCAGACGGCTGGAGAAACCGGACGATTGTATCGTAAGCGGTGAATATTGGAATACATTCTGGAATAATCAGCAGTTATTCAATCTGATGGCTCCGGAAATATCCAGCAAGTGGGCATGTTCGGCTATTCAGCTTTATCAGAATAGCGGTTGGTTCAATACGGACCCTGCCGGGATAGAACATACCGGTGTGATGGTTGCCATGCATCCGATCTCTCAGATACTGGGAGCCTGGCAAAGCGGTATACGTGACTTTGACTTGAATATAGCGTATGACGGTTTGAAAAAGATGATGACAACACCTCCTCAGAAGTATGAAGGTGGTGGAACTGTCGGAGTTGAGAACCTGGTCCCTTATATGAAGTATGGATATATTCCCGCAGGGAAAGGAACTGTCTCCAATACAATGGAGTATGCTTACGACGACTGGTGTCTGGGGCAGATGGCCAAAGTATTGGGAAAGACCGATGACTTTAAACTGTTTGATGAACGTTCGAACAATTGGTCTAATTTGTTTGATCCGAAATCTGGCTTTATACGTCCTAAAGACGAACACGGCAATTGGGTAGAGCCTTTCGATCCGTACCATACACCCGGGTTTACCGAAGGAAATGCCTTCAATTATTCCTGGTTCGTACCCCATAATCCGAATAAATTGATCGGTATGGTCGGTAAAGACCGTTTTATAAGCCGTTTGGATAAAGCGATGGAGCAGTCAGCCCATGCCAATTTTAATGCGGCAGGCGATAACTTTTCCGCTTTCCCGATCAACCACGGAAATGAAACTTCTATGGAAGTTGCCTATCTCTTTAACTGGGCAGGTGCTCCCTGGCTGACGCAAAAATGGGTACGGGCGATACAGGAGCAGTATTACGGAACCACTCCTTATGACGCTTATCCGGGGGATGAGGATCTGGGGCAGATGAGTAGCTGGTTTGTCATGAGTGCTCTCGGTTTGTTCCAGATGGATGGCGGATGTTCTGAAAAACCGTATTATGAATTGGCTTCTCCGCGTTATCCCAAAATCACGATCCGGCTGGATGGAAAATATAATCGCGGCGAGACTTTCGTGATAGAAGCTCCCGGCGCATCCAAAGAGAATAAATATATTCAATCGGTTACCTTGAACGGTAAACCGGTAAATGGTTTCCGGATTCCGCAGGAAGAGGTATTGAAAGGAGGGAAGATTGTGATCGAAATGGGGAAAGAAGCCGTAGTTTCACCTGTTTCTTCCCGGTGAAACTTTTGTTTCTCTCGGGGGAAACTTTTGTTTCGTGCTGAAGAAACTTTAGTTTCCTCCGGGAGAAACTATATTTATGCCGGCTTATTGGCTAACTAATTACACCTGCAGAAACGATTTGCCCCGCAGGTACATGTCGGTCCTCCATCGCCGTTAAGTATTTCGTCATTGTAAAAGTCGTACATCTTTGTTTTAATCTGTATGCATACTCGGCGGAACTCGCTTTCTATAAATTCGGGTGTGCCTGTGGCACGTGAAGGATCATAGAAGCCGATGTGTAATTTGTGGCGAACCTTTCCCCTGAATACCGGGCAGTTTTCGTTTGCATTTCCACAAACCGTAATCACATAATCCCAGGGTTCGTCCAGATATTGATCGACCGGTTTGGGAGTATGACTGCTGATATCTATTCCAGAATTTTTCATCATTTTAATGGCAAGAGGATTTACTTCATCGGCAGGATTTGTTCCTGCTGAACAAACAATCAAGTTCTTGTCAAAAGATTGTAGCCAACCCTGTGCCATCTGGCTTCGGCAACTATTGCCGGTGCAAAGAATTAATATTTTCATAGTGTTACTTATCCTGGAATGATCTTATATCCTGCTGCTGTTAGCGTATATTGTATCTGGTCGATATGATCCTGGTTGCGGGTTTCCATTTCCAGGCGGAGGTAACAGCCGTTAATATCTGCGGTGTGGCTTACCCGTTCATGGTGGACAGATACTACATTTGCCCCTGTGGAGGCTATGATTTCAGAAACGTGTTGTAATTGTCCGGGCTTGTCTACCAATTCAATTGTCATGGTGTAAGAGCGGCCGGATTTCTGCAAGCCTCGTCCGATCACACGTGACAGAATCGTTACGTCGATGTTACCGCCCGATACCAGGCAGATCGCCTTTTTCCCTTTGATAGGTACTTTGTTGAACATGGCAGCTGCAACGGCTACGGCGCCGGCACCTTCGGCAATGAGTTTGTGCTGTTCGATCAATGCCAGGATAGCTGTCGATATCTCGTCATCATTGACCGTAACGATTTCATCCACATACTGACGGCAATACTCAAATGTATGTTCGCCCGGCTCCTTCACGGCGATACCGTCGGCAATGGTGCGGACGAAGCCCATGCGCTCAATCTTGTCGTGCTCGATGGAGTTGAGCATGCTCGGTGCGCCACTGGCCTGTACGCCATATATTTTTACATTCGGATTCAAATGCTTGATCGCAAAAGCAACCCCGGAAATCAGTCCGCCGCCGCCAATCGGAACGATTACGGCGTCCAGGTCAGGTAATTGTTCCAATAGTTCCAGTCCTATTGTACCTTGTCCGGCAATGACATCTTCATCGTCGAAAGGATGAACAAAGGTATATCCCTTTTCATCTCGTAATTTTAGGGCTTTTTGGTAAGCGTCGTCGTACACGCCTTCTACCAGGCAGACATCTGCTCCATACCATTTGGTGGCTTCTATTTTAGAGATCGGAGCATTATCCGGCAAACAGATAAGAGATTTGATGCCATGAGTGGTTGCTGCCAGTGCAACTCCCTGAGCATGGTTGCCGGCAGAACAGGCAACAACACCTTTTGCTTTCTCTTCTTCCGTAAGTTGTGAGATTTTGAAGCAGGCACCACGGACTTTAAATGATCCTGTGATCTGTAAGTTCTCCGGTTTCAGATAGATATGTGACTCCGGATTGATATTGGGCGCACTGATCAAGTCCGTGCGACGGATAACCGTTTTCAGGGCAAAAGATGCCTGATAAATCTTATCGAGTGTGAGCATTTTTTTATTTGTTAAACCTTCGGCATTTACATTGGGCAAAACCGTTCTTACTCTATTTTTGAAGGGGCAAATATAGGGAGAAATCAGATATCTCGCTGAAACAATTGTGGTTTTTTATTATCTCGCTAATATTTCGTATATTTACACGCTGGAAATAGTTTTCCGGTCAGAGGCTGAAAAAGAAGAAAGAGCACCATATAAGTTTATGAAACCAGAGGATATTGAAGATTTCACAGAGGAAAACGAAAACGAGGAAATAGAGCAAACAAATACAGATTCTCAACCCAATGAGCAGTCTGATGCTACTACACATTCGGAATATAAAATACCCGGAAAAGGGGAAGGTCGCGTATCCTATCATCTCTCAGGGATGTATCAGGATTGGTTTTTGGATTATGCATCGTATGTAATCCTGGAACGTGCCGTGCCGCATATCAACGACGGATTGAAGCCGGTGCAGCGTCGTATCCTTCACTCTATGAAGCGTCTGGACGACGGCCGGTATAATAAGGTGGCCAACATTGTCGGTCATACCATGCAGTTTCACCCTCATGGCGATGCCTCTATAGGCGACGCCTTGGTACAGTTAGGACAGAAAGACTTGTTGGTCGACTGTCAGGGAAACTGGGGTAACATCCTGACCGGCGACGGTGCGGCTGCTCCCCGTTATATCGAAGCGCGTCTTTCTAAGTTTGCTCTTGAAACCGTATTCAACCCCAAGACGACTACCTGGCAGCTTTCTTACGACGGGCGTAACAAAGAACCGGTCACTCTCCCTGTAAAATTCCCTTTGCTGTTGGCACAAGGCGTGGAGGGTATCGCTGTCGGTCTTTCATCCAAGATACTGCCACATAATTTCAATGAATTGATCGATGCATCTGTTTCCTATCTGAAGGGAGAAGATTTTACTTTGTATCCTGATTTCCAGACAGGCGGTTTCATCGATGTAACGAAATACAACGACGGCGAACGCGGTGGTTCCGTAAAAGTTCGTGCTAAGATAACAAAGCTGGATAACAAAACATTAGTTATCAGTGAAATTCCTTATGGAAGAACGACCTCTTCCCTGATCGAGTCGATCCTGAAAGCGAATGACAAAGGGAAGATCAAGATTAAAAAAGTAGACGATAATACAGCCAGAGGCGTAGAGATCCTGGTACACCTCGCTCCGGGCGTTTCGTCGGATAAGACGATCGATGCCTTGTATGCCTTCACGGATTGTGAGATCAGTATTTCGCCGAACTGTTGTGTGATTATGGATAACAAGCCTCACTTCCTCACGGTCAGTGATGTGTTGCGCCATTCAACGGATGATACGTTGCATCTGCTGCGTACCGAGTTGGAGATTCATAAATCGGAACAGGAAGAAACACTGTTTTTTGCCTCTCTCGAGAAGATATTCATCGAAGAACGTATCTATAAAGATAAGGAATTTGAAAATGCGAAGGATATGGACGAAGCGATCGCTCATATCGACCTGCGCCTGACTCCATTTAAGCCTGACTTTATCCGTGAAGTAACCCGCGACGATATCCTGAAACTGATGGAGATCAAGATGGGACGTATCCTTAAATTCAACTCGGAAAAAAGTAACGCCCTGATCGCTCAGATACGGGAAGAGATTGAACGGATCAATCATCATCTGGACAATATCGTAGAATACACCATCAACTGGTTTATTATGTTGAAGGAAAAATACGGCAAAGATCATCCGCGTATGACTGAGGTGCGCAACTTCGACACGATTGAAGCTACCAAGGTGGTGGAAGCAAACGAAAAACTATATATCAACCGTGCCGAAGGCTTTATCGGCATGAGCTTGAAAAAGGACGAATATGTTTGTAACTGTTCGGATATCGACGATATTATCTTGTTTTACCGTAACGGAACGTATAAGATCGTGAAAGTCTGTGATAAGATGTTTGTCGGCAAAGACGTTCTGTATCTGAATGTCTTTAAACGTAACGATAGCCGTACAATCTATAATGTTGTTTACCGCGATGGCAAAGTCGGTTATAACTATATCAAACGTTTTGCCGTAACCGGAGTGACGCGCGATAAGGAATACGATGTAACAAAGGGAACAGAAGGATCGCGCGTGCTCTATTTCAGTGCCAATCCGAATGGTGAAGCAGAAACGGTTAAAGTAATACTGAAACCGAAACCCCGTCAGAAGTTGCTCGTCTTTGAAAAAGATTTCAGCGAGATCGCCATCAAGGGACGTGGTTCGATAGGAAATATCCTGACGAAAGCCGATGTGCATAAGATCAGCCTGAAACAGAAGGGTAGTTCGACCCTCGGAGGGCGTCAGGTTTGGTTCGACTGGGATGTATTGCGCCTGAATTATGACGGACGCGGTGATGAGCTGGGCGAATTCCAGAGCGACGATGTGATCCTGGTGGTTTTGCGTAACGGCGATTTCTATACGACGAACTTCGACCTTAGCAATCACTATGAAGATAATATACAGATCATTGAGAAATTCGACTCCAATAAGGTCTGGACGGCTGCTTTGTATGATGCTGACCAGAAATATCCTTACCTCAAACGCTTCCAGCTTGAAGCTGGCAGCCGTAAGCAGAATTTCCTGGGAGAAAACCCCAAGAGCCGTCTGTTGTTGCTTACCGACGAAATGTATCCTCGTATTGAAGTCATATTCGGTGGGCACGACAGTTTCCGTGAAGCGATGGTGCTCGATGCGGAAGAGTTTATCGGCGTAAAAGGTTTCAAGGCCAAGGGAAAACGAATCTCGACTTTTGAGGTTGAAACTGTCAATGAGTTGGAGCCGACCCGGTTCGCTTCATCGGAACAACCGGTCGGGGAAGGTATCGATATCGGCCCGGAAGAGGATGATGCAGATACGGATCAGAGTAACTCGGATATTATCGATGAGATAACGGGACAGATGAAGCTTTTTGACGAATAGCCTATGAAAAAAGGAAAAGATACGATTCTCGAGGCTGCAATAGCACGCCTTTTGTCCGATCCTGAACCGTTGGGAGCCGATAAAAATAAAATCTCCCCTGAAAAACTTGCAAATTAATAAAAAAGAATTACCTTTGCACCGCAATCCAAATGCGGCTGTGGTGTAATTGGTAGCCACGCCAGACTTAGGATCTGGTGCTTCACGGCGTGGGGGTTCGAGTCCCTTCAGCCGCACAAAATGCAAAATCCTTCCGAATTAGTTCGGGAGGATTTTTTTGTTATATACATTTGGTTGGTGTTTATAGTATTCCTAATTCTTTAGGTTATGGATAATTTGCGAATAATTCTTTATATTTGCAGAAGTCACTTTAAGTAACTAAAAAATGGAACGGACTTATATTAATGAATTTCATAAGCAATGGATAGAAAGTACTCTCCAATCAATCGAATCCTGGAAGAAACAGCCAATCTCATTAGAAGAGAAAAAGAAACAGCAGGAGAAGTTGAACCATCAGAGGGCTATAAGGGAAAGCAAATTGAAAGGTTAAAAGAATTTGCCACTATTCATAATTTGTGGATTGACTTCAATGCTCTATCATTAGTGTATCTTAATAAAGGTGGAGAAAATGAAGTCTTTACAGGAAATGAAGATTTTGTCGTCAAGCTGAACAATTTTGAGTATGCAGGTGATGATCTTACTAACTTTTTTGTAAGAATTGAGGCTCATAACCTCTTTTTTAGCAATGTCCCTTATGAAATGATCGGATTTGCTTATAACAGCCAAAATAAATTTTGCGCGGTACTTGTTCAACCGTATGTAAGAGCCGATAGGGAAGCAACTGAAACCGAAATACAGCATTATATGGAATCTTTGGGATTTATAATGGATTATTCAGATGAATATCATAATGAGAAATATGAGATTTTTGATGCGGTTCCTAATAATGTACTTTATGGTATTGATGATAAACTATATTTCATTGACACACAAATAAGATTGAAATGATATGAAATCTACATCTGAATATATAAACCTCTTACGTGACTATATGGCTAAAAATGCTTCTAAGTATGGTATTACTCGTATGGGGATATTTGGTTCTGTTGCCAGAGGAGAGCAAACAGAGGGGAGTGATGTTGATGTTTATTTGGAAACTTCAAAACCGAGTATGTTTGCATTAGTCCATATAAAAGAGGATTTGCAGGCTCTATTTGGTTGTAATGTCGATATAGTACGTTTACGTGAACGTATGGATACCTTACTGAAAAGTAGAATAGAGAAGGAGGGAATTTATGTGTGATAAAGAATTTATAATACTTCTCCCTTCTAAAGAATATGGTCTTTTTGACTTTTGTATGATATGTTCGTTGTATTGTTCGGTTATTCTTCGAAACCGCTATTTAAATAAAACTCTTTTTCATTTGTAATAGCAATCTTCTGCCACTACTATGGCAAAACCTTTTTATAGGAGTAGCGATATCGAATTGTCGGCATGGAGCCGGAACGATATGCCAAATAAAAACCCCGACTACCGGTAGCTTGAAACATACCGGTAGTCGGGGTTGATTATTTTACTATAAGTCTCTTACAGTTTGTGTATCACTTTCATCAACTGTTCACCCAAGCCGATGGTGTATCCTTGGGATACGAATACCACACGGTTGAAGGTGTCGGCGATGATGAAGATCGGCAGCTGGCTGGCATTCTGTAGCTTCATGGCTGATGCGATCTCTTTCTGGATATGGTTGTCTGCGTCGATACCGTATGTAATTGTGTTAGGCAGGTCGCCGAACTCTTTCGGATCGAAGCTGTTGTAACCTTTTTCATCCGGGAAAAGGAGAACCATGCTGCGTCCCCATTCTTCAAGGTCTTTCTTAACGGCGGCGATGTCGCGCATAGCGTGGTTGGTCGGTTCCTGGCGGGCTCCGAGGATAGCTACAACGAAGTAGCCACGTCCGGTTGTAGCCAGTACGCTGGTTTCTTCACCGTTGTCAGCACGTTTGAATTTATTTTCAGAGTTGAAATTACCGATCACCTGTACTTCTTCCAGGTTCTCACGCATTTCAAGTTTGATATCCGTTGTCTTATCCGGCTCTACGTTGAAGAAAGATACTTCGGCCAGTACGCTGCCGTTAGCCATACGGGTTCCGGTCACCATCATATAGTTACCTTCGTCGATAGGCTGCGGTTTCTTCAACAGGGTGCTCCAGGTGGTGCCTACACCCATATCGGTACTTGCACTGCGGAAGTTCAATGTCTGCAATTTAGCATCCGGAAGTATCTTGGCAATAGTGAAATGGCTGTAATACTTCGGGTCCTGCAATGCTTTGATCGGGGCATAAGTTGCCATTACCTTTCCTTGCTTGGCAGTGGTCTGAACAGCTGCTTCGAAATCTACGTCCATCCAGTTGCCGTCTTTCATAAACTGCACCTTGCGGGCTACCGGTTCGATACGGGCCGGGATACCCAGGCTGCGAGCTACTGCGATAAAGAAGATGTCGCGTGATCCGGTATCGGCAACACGTGATTTGAACACACCCATCGGCATGACTGGGATACGTTGCGAGTTGAGTTCGTTCTTGATCGTGATGTTTTTCTTCACCCAATCGACCAAAGCCATCGGATCTTCTTTGGCCTGTTTAGCCAGTTCTGCGTCTACGTTGGCAATGAAGAAGCTACGGTAAGGTGAAAGGAATTCGTTGGCAACACGCGGATTAAGTACATATCGGTTGAATTGCTCGGAACTGACCACTTCTGTGTTGTTCAGATGATCTGCCAGGACGGAAGCGGGCGTGTCGCGAAGGTCTTTGGCAGAAATTACATCCAGGAGTGCCATCGCTACCGGACGTTTGTCGGCCGGAGTTTCGCGCAGGAACTTTTCGATCTCCATCCAGTTGCCACGGCTACCGATCATAAAGTCGGAAGTCTTCAGCGGATCGATACCCAGTTCTTTTGCCAGTGCTTCCGCTTTCTCTTCGGTATAGAAGGTAGCAACATATTTATTACGGATAGCGTCTTCTTCCAACAGACGTGCGGCGTTGGCTTCTTTCTGTTCGGGAGTTACTTCGGCAGGGATAGAACCTTCTACCGGAGGAATAACATCCAAAGCGACTGCTTCAACAGCATCACCCGGTTTCTTATCGAGTTTAATAGTCACGTCACCTTTACCGAACGATACTTTATCGAAACCGAACTTACCGTCTTTGGTGGCCCATACGAACATATCGCCTTTACCGGCAGTCAGGAAGGTCTTTCCTTCGGCGTCGGTTTTCTTGTTGGCAACGGTGTAGAACTCGGCATAGTTATAGATTTTGAATTCTACATCGGCGCCGGGAACGGGTTTGTCGTCCGCATCCACAATCGTTACGATGGCTTTGCCTGTCGGGGCATAGTTATCGATCACGTTGATTTCCGTGTAACCGTCTGTTTCCAGCATTACTTCTTCTGGGCCGTTGTATTTTCCAAATACTTTGGTGTGCATCAGCATACCGCGGTATGCCGGGCCGTTAAACCATCCCAGGTTCAGGATCGGTTCCGGTTCGCAGGCACCCAGGAAATACCATTTGCCGTTCACCCAGGCTTCTACCCAGGCATGGTTATCGTCGGTGTGCGCCCAGCGCGGAGTGTATACCTGGCGGGCAGGGATACCGACCGAGCGAAGTGCGGCAACCGTAAAGGTCGACTCTTCACCACAACGTCCGTAAGCTGTCTTTACAGAAGCCAGCGGCGAGCTGGTACGGGCGTCGGAAGGGGTATAAATTACTTTTTCGTGGCACCAGTGGTTTACTTCCAACACGGCGTCGTACAGCGACATTCCTTTTACACGGTCTTTCAGTTCGTCGAAAAAGACCATGCGGCTTTCGTCCAGGTTCTCGTTGTTAACGCGGATCGGCAGCACAAAATGGCGGAAGATGTCTTCCGGGATGCTGTCGCCCCAGGGCATTTCCTGTTTGGCCTGGAAAGAGCTGCGGATGTTATCCAGATAGAGTTTTCCGTCATAGTCGGTGATGTCGCCGATCGGCATGTAGGCATACAGGAAGGTAAGTGCTTCTCTCTCCTGCGGTGTCATTTCCTGATTGAAAACTGCGAACAGATCTCCGTCAGGCAAAGCTGCCTGTTTGGCTTGGAAATCTTTTTCTACTTCCGCCCTGAATGCATTGTCAGAGATGAAGTGCTGTTGCTTGTTGCATGCTGTCCCTATCAGGAGCATGAACAATAGTGCGAATAATTGTGTTTTATGCATAGTGTTAATTTTATCCCGACAAATATACGTAATATATTCATTAGTCAGTATATGAGCCAGATATTTCGGCATTCATTCCATTGTAGTTTCAGATTTTTTTTGTTATTTTGAAGGATAATTGAGTAAACCGTTTCCGCTTATGTTCCATGATTTAGAGATTCTGCATAATGCGGAGGGAATCTTGTTGATTGCTTCCGTCATTCTGTTTTTTAGTATTTTTGCCGGTAAGGCAGGTTATCGTTTCGGACTCCCCGCTTTGTTGCTCTTTCTGGGAGTCGGTATGTTATTCGGTAGTGATGGACTGGGGATACAGTTCAGTAACCCCAACATAGCACAGTTTATCGGTATGCTGGCGTTGAGTATCATCCTGTTTTCGGGTGGTATGGATACGAAGATATCCGAAGTAAAACCGATTGCGTCGCAAGGGGTCATCCTGGCCACGGTCGGGGTGCTAGCTACCACGTTTATCACAGGAGGTTTCATTTATTATATATCGAAGCTTGTTGTGGGTTATGAAACGCTCACCTTTCCCGAATCGTTATTGATGGCGGCTGTTATGTCGTCTACCGACTCGGCATCCGTATTCTCCATTCTCCGGAGTAAAGGAGTTTATCTGAAACAACGCTTGCGTCCCACGCTGGAGTTGGAAAGTGGTAGTAACGACCCGATGGCATATATGCTTACTTTGCTGTTGATCGCCTATATACAGACGGCTGGGATGAACCTGGGCGATGCGATCCTGTCGCTGGTTATCCAGTTGTCGGTTGGTGCAATAGCCGGTTTCCTGTTGGGGAAATTAGCCGTACTTATCATCAACAAGATCGATATCGACAACGAATCGTTGTATCCGATCTTATTGCTGGCCACTGCATTTTTTACCTTCGCAGCGACTACGCTGTGCAAGGGTAATGGTTACCTGGCTGTTTATATTGCCGGTCTGGTGGTTGGGAATGCCAAGATCGTTCATAAAAAGAGTATCGGTACGTTCTTTGACGGTTTTGCCTGGTTATGGCAGATCGTGATGTTCCTTACGTTGGGATTGCTCGTTAACCCTCACGAATTGTTGCCGGTTGCCCCGATCGGGTTGACAGTCGGTATCTTTATGATCCTTTTCGCTCGTCCGATCAGCGTATTCCTTTGCCTGATCCCTTATAAAAACTTTACGACAAAAGGGAAACTGTATATTTCGTGGGTAGGGCTTCGCGGAGCCGTGCCGATCATCTTCGCCACTTATCCGATGATTGCCGGAATAGAACATGCCGGACTGATCTTTAATGTTGTCTTCTTCATCACCATTCTTTCTCTCCTTATCCAGGGAACGACTGTAACACAGGCCGCCAAGTGGCTGGGATTGATCGATGAACCGGAGCGCAAGGATGTGTTCGGCATTGAACTGCCGGAAGGTATAAAGAGTGCCATGAGCGAGATCGATATAACACCGGAAGTGTTGACGCATGGCAACAAGCTGATGGAGCTTACCCTGCCCGACCATACGCTGGCAGTAATGGTGATGCGCGACGGGCGTTATTTTATCCCCAAAGGAAATACGGTTCTGATGGAGGGCGATAAATTGCTGATGATTTCCGACAACGACGAGGCATTGCTTCAGGCCTACGAGGCTTTAGGGATTACAGACTATACGATGAAAAAGAATTGGTAATGCAAAGAGGGCCTTGGCGGGGCCCTTTTTTATTTGTATTTACATAACCAAAGTACTGTTCACAATTTTAATACACAGGGTATAAAAGACCGTAAAAAAACATCGAATAATATACAAAACTGCCAAACAGATCGTTATTATGTAAACTATTCCAGTTAAATTTGTAAGAATTAATAAGGCAAGAGATATGGCAGTAAAGAAAGACAGAGTACTTTGGGCAGATGATGAGATCGATTTGTTGAAACCTCACATTTTGTTTTTACAGGATAAAGGATATGAAGTGGTTCCGGTAATCAGCGGGCAGGATGCTATCGACTGTTGCAAGGAACAATCGTTCGATATTATTTTCCTCGATGAGAACATGCCCGGTCTGACTGGTCTGGAAACACTTGCCCACATTAAGGAGATCAACCCGAATGTCCCGGTCGTGATGGTTACCAAAAGCGAAGAGGAAAGCATTATGAACCAGGCGATCGGAAACAAGATTGCCGATTACCTGATCAAGCCGGTCAATCCCAACCAACTTCTCCTTTCCATTAAGAAGAATGTACATAAGAATGTAATCATATCGGAAACGACCACTGTCGGCTATCAGCAGGAGTTCGGACGTATCGGTATGCAGATCAACGACTCGTTGACTACCGACGACTGGATGGAACTCTACAAGAAGTTGGTATACTGGGAGTTGGAGCTCGAAAGTAGCCAAGTCCAGATGTCTGATATGCTCCGCATGCAAAAGGAAGAGGCCAACAATGCTTTCGGTAAGTTTGTAAAGAAGAATTATGTGAACTGGATACAGAACCCGGCGGAACGCCCTTTGATGAGTCCGGATCTTTTTAAGAAGAAAGTATTCCCGTTATTGGATAACGACGAGAAGGTTTTCTTTATCCTGATCGATAACTTCCGGTTGGATCAGTGGCGTGTAGTAAAGGATTTGCTTGCTGAATATTTCACCTTCGATGAAGGGCTGTATTATAGTATCCTTCCGACTGCCACGCAATATGCCCGTAACTCCATCTTCTCCGGCCTGATGCCTTCGCAGATAGAAAAGATGTTCCCGGATTTGTGGGTTGACGAGGAGAGCGAGGAAGGGAAAAATCTCAATGAAGCTCCGTTGATCCAGACACAGATAGATCGCTTCCGTAAGAAATATACATTCTCTTATAATAAAGTGCACGATTCGCAGTATGGCGAAAAGCTATTGAATATGATCTCGTCATTGACTCATAACCAGCTGAATGTCGTAGTACTGAACTTTGTGGATATGTTGTCGCATGCCCGTACGGAAATGAAGATGATCCGCGAACTGGCACAAAGCGAGGCGGCTTACCGTAGCCTGACCCGTTCGTGGTTCCAGCATTCTACAACCCTGGAGTTGTTCAGGCGCATATCCGATAAAGGATATAAAGTGATCGTTACTACCGACCACGGGACGATCCGCGTAGATAATCCGATAAAGGTGGTGGGCGACAGGAATACAAACACCAATCTCCGCTATAAAGTCGGTAAAAACCTCAATTACAACCCGAAAGAAGTATTCGAGGTGCGCGATCCGGAAAAGGTGGGGCTTCCTTCTCCTAATCTGAGCAGTAAGTATATCTTCGCTATGAACGACGATTTCTTCGCTTACCCGAACAATTATAATTATTATGTATCTTATTATAAGAATACATTCCAGCACGGGGGAATCTCCATGGAGGAAATGATGGTACCGTTCATTACCATGATACCAAAATAGTTGACAGTTGACAGTTGACAGTTGACAATTTGATTTATCTTTGCAGGCAGATTACAAATGATCAATAATCAACAGACATCATGAGTATTATCAAGATTGAGAATTTAGATACCATTTGCCAGGCAGCCAAAGAGTTCATTGCCGGAATGGACGACCGTACCGTTTTTGCTTTTTATGGCAGTATGGGAGCAGGAAAAACGACTTTTATCAAAGCGATTTGCGAAGAATTAGGTGTGGAAGACGTTATTAATAGCCCGACATTCGCTATTATCAACGAATACCGTAGCGACACGACTGGTGAACTGATTTATCATTTCGATTTCTATCGTATCAACAAACTGAGCGAAGCTGAAGACATAGGTACAGAAGATTATTTCTACAGCGGGGCTCTTTGCTTTATCGAATGGCCGGAAAAGATCGAAGATTTACTTCCCGGCGATGTGGTGAATGTAACGATCAGTGAAAATCCGGACGGATCGCGAACCGTAGAAATAAAGTAAATAGAGATGGAACCGACCGATTACTTCCTATTGGCTATTTTCATTGCTCTTGGAGCCTTTTCTCTGATTGCCGCCATCTTCAATTTCGACTGGTATTTCGAAACCAGTGGAGCTGCTACTTTTGTAAACAAATTCGGAAGAAAAGGTGCACGCATCTTTTATGCTTTGCTGGGGTTGGCACTGATCGGGTGCGGGGTACTGGGATTGATCTATTGGTAAAAGAAAGGCAACTATTCCGCGTTGGATCAGTTGCCTTTTATGATCTGCCTCTTCACTGTAAACGGTAGCCGATAGGAATAGATTGCATTTTCTTTTGTGATTACATCAACCAACAATTCGTATTTACCCGGATATGAAGGAGCATGAATTTGACTTCTTGAATACTCTTCACCTATCGTTAGCCCCATTGGATAATAAAAGAATCCTTTACTAACTACATTTTCTTTTTTCACCCCTCTGGTTGTAATGTATAAAGCTCCATCAATAGCACCGAATGTCACCGCATTAGTCTGCCAGGGCTTGAGAAACTCTACCGACTTGATTTGCTGAGGAGAGAACATATCGATAACTTCCTGCAATTCCATTCTCATTCCGTTTACTAAAATCGGAATACCTTGTGTTTCTCCGCTATGAGTTGTCGATACTCCTCTTAAACTCTTTAATATCGGTACAGATCTTTGTCCACTGCCATTATCCGAAGAATAGACAATATTGATTCCTGGCATATCCTCTATTAAATCTTCGAGTCGGGAATAGTTTCGTTCATCAATAGTCTCTTCATCTATATGATTCATTTTATAGAACTTTTCCGTCGAAATATGCTTTTCTTGCTTACTACGGGCTTTTACAGTGATTTCGGGCATGATATAATCCCGATTTCCTGTCTCGTCTACCTGATAAAAGAAACTGGTACTATCCTGATAATCGATAGTCGTTTCTGCATATTTCCGATGCTGACGATAAGGATTACTGATCAAGGGAAATACATCATCATCCGGTATATACTTATAAAAGTCTGCATTACCTTTTGGCGGATGCGCCTGCAAAAAGAAGTGACTGTCGTCTGAAAAATCAGAGATAGGAATTGTATAATACCCTTGCTCCGAAATCATTCCTTCATTCACCTTGCCGGTTTTCGTATTATAAGCAACAATCGTTCCTCCTTTCAAAGGCTTACCATTTTCGTATGTTACTTTGCCGGTAAACAACTGGATGTTTTCTGGCTGGTATTTATATCTGAAATCTTCCCGAATCACATCCGCCAAATGAAAACGGGCCAAACGAGCGGTTCGCATCCAGGCCTCGACTTCTTTAAATGTCTCTTTGGAAGAAGTCGTCAAATAGGAAGGTGGAAAAGGAATGGGAGAGGTAAGCTCGCTTCCCAACTCTGACTGTGTGATAGCCGAAGAAGCCAGTTGATTTCTTTTTACAATACGGCAATATATATGAATATTATCTTGCAGGTCTGTCTGCAAGCAAAGTGGCTCATTAGAGGTATATTCTTTCTTCTCCAGAGAAAGCACAGGTTGCATTTCCTTTTTCCAAAGAGTTGTTTGTGAGATTATATCACCTTTTTGATTTGTCAGGACAAGAACAAACAATCCGTCTTCCTCTTCAGCCACAGATATTAGTCCGGTACATCGTTTTTCATTTATGCTAATCTCTTCCAGTCCCATCCCGGCATTATAAACAAAAAGACGTTCCTTTCTGATCTTTTCTTTTCCGGAAAGTACTTTATAATAAATCTTATTTCGATTTATTACCGCCTGTAGTGTATGTCCCTCTTCTGCCCGAGCCGGCAAAGGGAATAGGAAGTGCTTACCCTGACTATATACGGACAGATTCAACACATCCTCTTCTTTAGGATGCAGACAAATGGTCTGCAATCCGGAGGAAAAGGAAACTCCATTAATAACTGTATCTGTATGATTCAGTATACAAAAAGAAGCAGTCAATGGACTACCATGATCGTCAGTGAGATAAATCGTCATATTCTGAACTTCTCCATTCACCCATTGTCCCCCTTCAGGGAAAAAGGAACATCTGACTCCCGGCAGTTGCTCTGAAGCAGCAAACTGCGGGTGTTTTATCGGAATTTCTACAACCGGATAAGTTTCCGGCCTAAAATTCTGTATTAAACGAGTATAGGCTCTCAGATAAAAGACTGGTTCCAACCAAAAATGATCTAGCTGGATCTGAAACGAGACTGCCGCTCCCGGCATACATCTTACTTTCTTTCTCAGCAGTACTGAATCGTGATTATTAAATAATTCTACATATATATATTCACTTAATGCCTGCTGTTTTTTACTTGTACCAAATAATTGGACAGAAACAGACATTGTATCACCTATATTGTAAAACGAACGGTCAAGCGATAGGTAAATGCGTTCTGCCGGGAGTTCGATCATTTGTGCATTTAAATGATACAAAGATAATAACAGCATGGTATAAATTAGTAGCCTCATATTCAGTACAAACCATTCAGGCGAACCTCTATATGGTAATGACAGATTATTCCGCTACCAGAGCTCGCGGGTCTTCCCCAAATATCACCCCATTTTGGAACTACCAACTCATAAGTGACCAAACCGCCTGTAACTTTAGATTCTGGAATTAGTTCATTTATATCTAAATGTAAATCAATATAATTTGAACTAAAATTACGATAAACAATTGATGGTCCATAAAGATAAGAATATTGAGGGGTTCCTTTTGATTCAGGAGGAAGGTCTATCCTACACTTAAACACTCCATTTATAACCTCATGTGGGGAAGGTGATATCATTCTCCAAACCCCCAAACAATCATATCCAGACCCCGGTATCGAGCTTTTTGTCTCTATTGTTTCTTCAGAAGATACGGATTGAGCCTTTGTTATTACTCCTAATAAACAGCAAGTTAAACACAAAAATAAAGTTCTCAATTTTTTAGTTTTCATAATTCAGAGTATTAATGATTAATATTATTAAATATAAGAGTCTGTTTAAGTTCCATTCTAAAGTTTCCTAATGGCTATTGCTTCTGCCAAATCAAAGGTCAATTCATAGTTTTGGAAAAGTCTTCTATAATGGTTTCATAACTCAATATTTATAATAGTAATTTTATACAAAAATATTAGATTATTCCATAACAGTCCAAATTTTCCTGTTGACAATTTGTTGACAATCAGATATCACTTGATATCCAATACACATTGTCATTTGATTATAACATATTGCGAAAAATATAACGTTAGTTTTATACCTATTATATATAAGGACTAAGAGCCTGTTTAAATTTCTAATATCACTTTCAATGAAATAGGGAATACTCTCTTTATTTCAAATCATTAAATTTAAACAGGCTCTTAGAATATTTTCATATATACCTGATTTATTATTTCAGAACCTTACTCCATCAACATAAAGTCCAACTGCTTACGTTCCAGATTTGCATTTGCGATCTTCACTGTCACCGGGTCGCCCAGGCGGAAACGACGTTTCTTGCGACGGCCGATCAGGCTGTATGTTTCTTCATCCATGTCGTAGAAATCATCACCGAGGTCACGGATGGGAACAAGGCCTTCGCACTTATTCTCGTTCAGTTCGACATATAATCCCCATTCGGTTACGCCGGAGATCACACCGTCGAATACCATACCCAACTTATCCTGCATAAATTCGACCTGCTTGTATTTGATAGAGGCACGTTCGGCATTTGCTGCCACCTGTTCCATCGTAGAACAATGATCGCATTTCTCTTCATATTTGTCTTTCACCACACTGCGTCCTCCTGCCAGATAACGTTCCAGCAGACGGTGTACCATCATATCCGGATAACGGCGGATAGGCGAGGTGAAGTGTGTATAATATTCAAAAGCCAGACCGTAATGACCGATATTCTCTGTCGTATAACGGGCTTTTTGCATCGAGCGGATAGCCAGTGTCTCGATCAGGTTTTCTTCCGGTTTATCGTGCACTTCGTCGAGCAAACGGTTCAGGTTGCGGGAAATATCCAGTTTGCTGCTACCTTCCGTTTTCATTTTATAGCCGAAGCGGCGGATAAAGGCGGCAAAGTTCTCCAGCTTGTCCGGGTCCGGCAGGTCGTGGATACGATAAACGAACGTCTTTTTTGTTTTCCCTTTTGGCACTTTACCTACGAATTCTGCAACAGTGCGGTTTGCCAGCAACATGAACTCTTCGATCAGTTTATTGGCATCTTTCGACTCCTTGATATAGGTGCTGATCGGCTTTCCTGTCTCGTCTATCTCAAATCTTACTTCAAAGCGGTCGAAGTTGACGGCTCCGTTCTTGAAACGTTTCTCACGCAGCTTTTTAGCCAGCGCATCCAGTTTCAGGATCTCGTCTTTATAGTCGCCTTCACCTGTTTCGATCACCTGCTGTGCATCTTCGTAGGTAAAGCGGCGGTTACTCTTGATCACTGTACGCCCGATACGCGACTTTTTCACGTTGGCATCTTCATCCAGTTCGAAGATAGCGGAGAAGCTTAACTTTTCTTCGTCCGGTCGTAATGAGCAAATTTGGTTACACAGTCGTTCCGGTAGCATCGGGATCGTACGGTCTACCAGATAGACAGATGTCGCACGACTTTCTGCTTCGCGGTCGATCAGGCTTTCCGGTTTTACATAATGGGTTACGTCGGCGATATGTACGCCTACTTCCCAATTTTCATTATCCAGCCTGCGAATAGAAAGAGCATCGTCGAAGTCTTTAGCATCTTTCGGGTCGATGGTGAAAGTCAGGACATCGCGGAAGTCCTCGCGTTTGGCAATCTCTTCTTCCGGGATAGTATCCGGTATCTTATTGGCTGCTTTTTCTACATTTTCGGGATATACATACGGCAGACCAAACTCGGCCAGGATCGCATGCATCTCTGCTGTGTTCTGACCGGCTACGCCTAATATATCGACTACTTCTCCGAGCGGGTTCTTGGCATCTTCCGGCCATTCCACGATACGTACAATCGCTTTGTCGCCGTTCTTTCCACCTTTCAGTTTCTCTTTCGGAATGAATATATCGTTGGCCAAAGTCTTATTCTCGGTGATCAGGAAGGCAAAGCCTTTCGTCACCTGCAACTTGCCGACAAATGTCTTTTTCTGGCTTTCCAGCACCTCGATAACTTCGGCTTCCGGTTCAGCCCCTTTACGTTTAGCAAATAGCTGTACCTTCACCTTGTCGCCGTCCATGGCATGTCCCGAGTTTCGCTCGGCCACAAAAACAGGTGCTCCGCCATCTTCCGGAATAAACGAATTTTTTCCGTTACTCCGGCGTCCGAATGTGCCGATGGCCGTTGTTCCCAGATCGTTATACCGATAACGGCCACGGTCTATTTCTGTAATAAAGTTCTCGGCTGAAAGATCATACAGAAGGTCCACCACCTGGAGCTTCTGGACCTGGCTTTCCACACCGATCAGCTTGCTTATCTGTTTATAATTAAATGGTTCCTTGGGAGAGGACTGGAAAACAGACATGACAGAATGCAGCATGGCTTCTTTCTTCATGCGCTTAGCCTTGTTCTTTCTCGGTTTGTTTTCTTTGTTGTCCTTTTTCCCGGATTTGTTTTTCGTCATATATTTCTTTCGTGATTAAATAAGAGATATAACATCTCCCTACAAAATAAACAATTATAATCGAGATACTGTTTACAAACAGGCTAAATTATATTGTCTGTTCTGTTATTATTTGAACCGGTATGGCTCCGGACCATTTGCCCCCGGATTACAAACAAAAAGACTACCGCTAAGGGGGTATTCTTCCAGTTGTTTGTCCGAAAGTCCGGCGCGTGCCGTTGTAATGTAGAGTGTATTCATATCTTTGCCGCCGAATGCACAGGAGGCGACATTAGGAGCCGGCACCTCTACTTTTGCCAGCAGTTCTCCCGTATAGGGATTGTAACAATAGACACCGTAACCGCCCCATTGGGCAACCCAAAGATTATCGTTGCTATCGATCGTCATGCCATCGGGAGAACCTGTGCCCGGCCGCATGATAACGGCAACTCCGTCGAAGAGGATGTCGGCGGTCTTTTCGTCGTACCGGTAACGGGCTATCCTCCCAGTTGTCGTATCGTTGTAATACATATACTTTTTGTTGGCAGACCACACGATACCGTTCGAGATCGTTACCTTGTTCAATTTGGTCGTTACAGTTCCATCGGGAACAACGGTGTACAGTGTTCCGGCACCTTCGGGTGCACCGAATCCCATCGTTCCTATCCACAGGCGTCCGGCCGGATCGCATTTCCCATCGTTGCAACGAACCTTTCCTTCATAATCCGGTATCGGAGCGACCGACGTCAGGCTGCTGTCATTCAGGTTCACTCTTACGATCTCGTCCTGGAGGGATACGATCACTGTACTATCTGTTTCAGGTACAACCGTAGACACCATACGGTCGAACTCCCATGTTTTACAGTCTTGCTTATCAGGATAATACTCATATAATGTTTTTCCTTCGATGTCCACCCAAAACAATGTATTTCTATCCGGGTGCCAGATAGAGCCTTCGCCGGTCGTTGCTTCGGCTTTAAATGCCAGGTTTGCTTCGATAGTTTTCGGTTCGGATGAACATCCGCCTGTAATAAAAGGTATTGTCAACATAAGTAATCCTATTAAGTTTTTCATGGTAAATAATCTATTTCACTGCCTGTTATTGAATGCAAATATAACGTATTTTATGAATTCCTGAATGATCAAAGCCCATTAATATTGGTAGAAAACGGATTAAATTGCCGTAATAAAACAACTTTAGTACAGGAGCCGTTCTGTTTTCGAAGATGTCAAAAACGAAAAACGTAGGTGTTAAAAGTCCTAATCTTAACTGTAAACGGTCGATCTAACGAATTAATTATGTAAATTTGCCGTTCTAATTAAATGAACCAATGAGCGTAGTAATTAAAGAAGTTACCAGCAAAAAGGAACTGAAGAAATTCGTTAAGTTCAATATTGATTTATACAAAGGTAACCCCTATCATATACCGGGATTGATCGAAGAGGAGATGGTTACACTGGATAAGAAAAAGAATCCGGCATTCGAAGTTTGCGATGCCATCTATTTTCTTGCCTATGAGGATGATAAGATTGTCGGCCGTATTGCCGGAATGATCAATCGTCGCAGTAACGAAGTGTGGAACCAGGAACGTGCCCGCTTCGGTTTCCTTGATTTCATCGATGATGCCGAGGTAGTCGATGCCCTGTTCAGTGCCGTTGAAAAATGGGCGAAAGAACAAGGGATGAAGGAGATACACGGACCGATGGGATTTACCGATATGGATCATGAAGGGATGCTGATCGAAGGATTCGACCAACTCGGGACGATGGCGGCGATCTACAATTATCCTTATTACCCGAAACATATGGAACGTATCGGATATGAGAAAGATCAGGACTGGCACGAGTTTAAGATATATATACCGGAAGGTATTCCCGAAAAACATCAACGTATCGGAGAGATCGTGAAAAAGAAATACGGCTTGAAAACCATGAAGTTCAAAAACACAAAGGAGATATGGCCGTATGCACAGAAGATATTCGAAACTTTGAATGCTGCTTACGCTCCATTGTACGGTTTTGCTCCGCTGACACAGAAGCAGATCGATTATTATGTGAAACAATATATCCCGATGATCCGCCTGGATCTGGTGACTCTTATTATCCGGGAAGAAGACGATACGGTAGTAGGCTTCGGAATTTCACTGCCCAGTCTCTCGCATGCTATGCAGAAGGCAAAAGGACATTTGTTTCCTTTCGGATGGATACATCTGCTGAAAGCATTGAAAACAAAACCGAAAGTGATCGACCTGTATCTGACAGGCGTACTGCCGGAATATCAGAATAAGGGGGTAAATGCGTTGCTATTCAACGATCTTATTCCCGTATATATCAATCTGGGAGTCGAATATGCCGAAAGTAACCCGGAGTTGGCAAGCAACAATGCCGTACAGGCTCAATGGGATTATTTCAAACGTGAACACCATAAGACAAGAAGAGCTTTTATCAAAAAATTAAAATAAGGATTTTCTATGGAAGAACTGAATTCAACAATGCAACAACCGACAGCGTATAATGACGACGATATCAAGACGCTGGATTGGATGGAACATATCCGCCGGCGCCCAGGTATGTATATTGGTAAATTGGGAGATGGCAGCTATGCGGATGATGGTATCTATGTATTGCTGAAAGAGGTACTCGACAACTCTATCGACGAATACATGATGGGGTATGGCAAAACCATAGAAGTGACCGTGGAAGAAGGAACCGTCTCTGTCAGGGATTATGGCCGCGGTGTTCCTCTGGGAAAGGTGGTCGACGTTTCCAGTAAGATGAATACGGGTGCCAAGTACGACAGTAAGGCTTTTAAAAAGTCTGTCGGACTGAACGGTGTCGGTATCAAAGCGGTAAATGCTTTGAGTAGCTATTTCCTTATCACCAGTTTTCGTGACGGAGAATGTAAACGGGTAGAATACAGCAAGGCAATCATTACCGAGGAGTCGGCTATTCAGCCAACGACGGAAGCGAACGGGACATCGATCTATTTTATTCCCGACCGTGAAATATTCAAGGAATATCAGTATAAAGACGAGTTCATAGAAAGTCTGTTGAAGAATTATGTCTTTTTGAACTCCGGGCTGACTATCCTTTTTAACGGTAAGAAATTCCATTCCCGCAATGGCCTGGTAGACCTGCTGAACGAGAATATGACTACCGAGCCGTTATATCCGATCATCCATCTGAACGGTGAAGATATAGAAGTGGTTATTACCCATAGTAACCAGTATGGTGAAGAATATTATTCCTTTGTAAACGGGCAGTATACGACGCAGGGAGGAACACATCTTTCTGCTTTCCGTGAGACACTGGGCCGTGTTATCAAAGAATATTATAACAAGAATTTCGAATACTCCGACATTCGTGCCGGTATTGTTGCCGCTATC
This sequence comes from Parabacteroides timonensis, assembly GCF_900128505.1. Taxonomy (NCBI): domain Bacteria; kingdom Pseudomonadati; phylum Bacteroidota; class Bacteroidia; order Bacteroidales; family Tannerellaceae; genus Parabacteroides; species Parabacteroides timonensis. The sequence continues at coordinate 3,737,149 of NZ_LT669941.1, read as the reverse complement.
AGTATCAAGGTTGAAGAGCCAGTGTTCGAGAGCCAGACAAAGACAAAGCTAGGGTCGAAAGATATAGGTCCTGACGGGCCGACTGTCGCCAAATTCGTGGGTGACTTCATCAAGAAAGAACTGGATAATTATCTGCATAAAAATGTAGATACTTCGGAGGCTCTGCTCCGCAAAATACTGGAGTCGGAAAAAGAACGTAAAGCCATTGCTGGTGTTACCAAACTGGCTCGCGAACGAGCTAAGAAGGCTAACCTGCATAATAAAAAATTACGTGATTGCCGTATCCACCTGAACGATACGAAAGGTGACCGTACGGAAGAAAGTTGCATCTTCATTACCGAGGGTGACTCGGCCAGCGGATCTATCACCAAGAGCCGTGATCCGAACTACCAGGCTGTTTTCAGTTTACGTGGTAAGCCGCTTAACAGCTATGGCCTGACGAAGAAGATCGTTTATGAAAATGAAGAGTTCAATCTCCTGCAGGCGGCCCTCAATATTGAAGACGGACTGGATGGACTGAGATACAACAAAGTAATTATTGCGACCGATGCAGATGTCGACGGTATGCATATTCGTTTGTTATTGATCACCTTCTTCCTGCAGTTCTTCCCCGACCTGATCAAACGGAATCATGTCTATATCCTGCAAACTCCGCTTTTCCGTGTCCGCAATAAACAGAAAACCTATTACTGTTATAGCGAGGAAGAGCGTCTGGCTGCCATAGAGGCCGTAGGCAAGAACCCGGAGATCACTCGCTTTAAAGGGCTGGGAGAGATCTCGCCTGATGAGTTCAAGCATTTTATCGGTAAAGATATACGCCTGGACCCAGTTACAATGAAAAAAGAAGACCTGGTAAAAGATATGCTTGAATTCTATATGGGTAAGAACACCATGGAAAGACAGAACTTTATCATTGATAACCTGGTTGTAGAAGAAGATGTGATTAATTAAACACTGAAAATGAAAAAGCGTATCGCCCTTTTCCCCGGAACTTTCGATCCGTTCACTATCGGACATCAATCACTGGTAACTCGTGGGCTGGCTCTGGTGGATGAGATCATTATTTCCATAGGTATCAACGAGAAGAAACAAACTTATTTCTCGATCGAGAAACGATTGGAAGCAATCGATAACCTGTATAAAGACGAGCCCAGGGTAAAGGTGATGTCGTACAACTCGCTTACGGTAGATTTTGCTGATGAAGTGGGAGCAGAGTTCATTCTGCGCGGTATCCGCACGGTTAACGATTTCGAATATGAGAAAAGTATTGCCGATGTGAACCGTAAACTGAGTGGTATCGAAACATTTATCTTGTTTACTGAGCCCGAACATACGCATATCAGTTCCAGCATTGTGCGCGAACTGTTGCATTATGGAAAAGATATTTCCCAGTTCGTTCCAAAGGGGACGAACTTATATTGACAACTTACGAAATAAAGATCAAAAATGAAACGAATCCTAGTCTCCCTGCTTGTTGCGATGGTTGCCATCACATCGGCAGTGGCCCAGAAACCGAATCAGGATGCCCGCAAATTATCCATGGCATTGTATGCCATTTCGAATCTGTATGTAGATCCGGTGGATGATTCCAAGCTGGTGGAAGATGCAATCATCGGTATGCTGGAAAAACTGGACCCACATTCTAATTATATGGATCCGGAAGAAACAAAAGAGATGACTGAGCCTTTGCAAGGTAACTTCGACGGTATCGGCATCCAGTTCAACATGTTGACCGATACATTATATGTTATCCAGGTAATCCCCGGCGGACCGTCCGAAAAGGTTGGGCTAGTGGCCGGCGACCGTATCATCATGGTCGACGATACCCTGATAGCCGGTGTTAAAATGAAGACTACCGACATTATGAAACGCCTGCGTGGTCCGAAAGGAACCGAAGTCAGCATAAAAGTATTGCGTAATAAGAATCCGGAGCTGATCGAGTTTAAGATTATCCGTGGTAAGATACCTGTAACCAGTATGGATGCCGCTTATATGGCAGACAAACAGACCGGGTATATCAAGCTGAACCGTTTTGCTGCCTCTTCGGCCGACGAGTTCCGTGAGGCGCTTGCCAAACTAAAGAAACAAGGAATGAAGAACCTGATTCTCGACCTGCAAGGGAATGGGGGAGGTTATCTCAATATCGCTATCGAACTGGCGGATGAATTCCTCGATAAAGACAAACTGATTGTCTATACTGAAGGTAACAAGCAGCCACGTGACGAGGCCAAGTCGACTGTACGTGGCGGATTTGAAGATGGACGTCTGGTCGTATTGGTTGACGAATCTTCTGCTTCCGCAAGCGAGATCCTGGCTGGTGCCGTGCAAGATTGGGACCGCGGCGTAGTGGTAGGTCGTCGTACATTCGGTAAAGGGCTGGTGCAAAAGCCGATCCCGATGCCTGACGGTTCTATGATTCGTCTGACGGTAGCCCGCTATTACACTCCTACCGGACGAAGCATCCAGAAACATTATGAAAACGGTAAATTGGAAGACTATCAGCACGACCTGATCGATCGTTACAACCGTGGTGAGCTGATGAGTGCCGACAGTATCCATTTCCCGGATTCAATGAAATATAATACACTGGAAACGAAACGTATCGTTTATGGTGGAGGTGGTATCATGCCGGACGTATTTATCCCGGTTGACACGACCCGTTATACGGATTATCATCGTAGCCTGGTTGCAACCGGACTGGTAAACCGCGTAGCGATGAATTATCTGGATCGCAACCGTAGCGAGATGAACAAGAAATATCCTAAGTTCAATCAGTATAAGAAGGATTTTGTCGTTCCTGAAGAAACTTTACAGGAATTGATCAACCTGGGTAAGGAAGAAAAGATCGAGTTTAACGAAGAACAATATAATCGTTCCAAACCTCTTATCACCCTTCAGGTAAAAGCCTTGATTGCTCGCGACCTGTATGATATGGCTGAGTATTTCCAGGTTATAAACGACGATAACGAAAGCTTTAAAGAAGCTCTCCGCATCATTAATGATGAGGCGGTTTATAATAAGGAGTTGGGAAGGTAAGAGTCCGACATTAGATATAAAAAACGGTTCACATGGTCTTTCTGTAGAAAGAGATGTGAGCCGTTTTATTTTATTATATAATTCCAATACGAAATACTTGTATTAGCTCTTATAATGAAGGTGCTGAAAATCAATTGTGATATGTTGTGGATTTCTAAATAATATCGTTTTGAGTTTATCGAAACGCGAAAAATAAGAGATTGCTCTTGCAATAAAAGGGTAATATATTTGCTTCATCAAAAACATTTAGTATCATGAAAAACGAGAAAGCAAATATTTATCCTAAAAAGCTACTCATAGTAGGGAGCAGTAATACAGACATGGTTGTTAAGGCTGATCACCTGCCTCAGCCCGGTGAAACAGTTCTGGGGGATACTTTCTTAATGAACCCGGGAGGAAAAGGAGCAAATCAGGCTGTTGCTGCTGCCCGTATCGGAGTCTCTGTTACTTTTATCTGTAAAATAGGAGACGATATTTTCGGTCAGCAATCGCATCAATTATTGAAAGAGGAAGGAATAGATACCTCATACATTTTTTTTGATGCTCAGCATCCATCTGGAGTTGCATTGATCATTGTTGATTCACATGCTGAAAATTCAATTGCTGTAGCATCTGGTGCAAATGCAAACTTATTTCCAAAAGACCTAGAAAAAATAGAAAAAGTTATTACTGACGCTGATATGATATTGATGCAGTTAGAAATACCGATTGAAACAGTCGAATATGTTACCCGAATAGCTTCGGCACAAGCAAGGAAAGTAATCCTGAATCCAGCTCCTGCTTGCCCTTTGTCGAAAGAGCTATTGACTAACCTTTATTTAATTACCCCTAATAAGACAGAAGCGGAAATACTTTCAGGTGTAAAAATAACAGATACAATCTCAGCCCGAACAGCGGCAATAGAAATATGCCGTTTAGGGGTTAAAAATGTAGTTATCACTCTTGGGAGGGAAGGTGCCTTGGTTTATAATAATCATGAATTTACAGAGATAGAGGCTCCTAAAGTAAAAGCTGTGGATACAACTGCTGCAGGCGATGTATTCAATGGTACATTATGTGCTGCATTGTTGGAAGGACAAACGCTCGAAGAAGCTGTTCAATTTGCGTGTAAAGCTGCTTCCGTATCTGTTACTCGATGTGGAGCACAAGACTCAGCTCCATACAGAAATGAAATTGGATCAATCACATTCAAATAATACATTATTATGAAAAAGTCATGGATTTATTTACTCATTGGCTGTTTATGTTTCTCCGGTACAATTTATGGAAAAACAGTGAAACAGACACAAAATGCTCCTGTAAAACTCATATTGGATACAGACCTAGGGCCTGACTATGACGATGTTGGAGCGATGGCTCTATTGCACGCCTTGGCAGATAGTTCACAAGTATCTATTTTGGCTACAGTTGCATCTAACCGTCATGATAAGGTTGTTCCGTGCATAGAAGTTCTGAATACTTACTTCGGCCGGCCGGATATTCCATTAGGGGTTCCTAAAGAAGAAAATGCTCCCTGTCTTACCTCCAATCATAAAGTGAAATGGACGGAATATCTCCCGGCTCATTATCCACATCAGATGAAAAGGTCGTCGGATGCTCCAGACGCAGTGCAAATCTACCGTAAGATATTAAGTGAAGCTGCTGATAACAGTATAACAATTTGTACGATCGGCTTTTTTACAAATCTGAAAAATTTGCTTTTATCGTCCGGAGACACCTATAGTCCGTTAACCGGAAAAGAGCTGATAAGCCAAAAAGTAAAACGATTGGTAGCTATGGCAGGTAGATTTCCTAAAGGTAGGGAGTACAATGTATATATTGATACTCCGGCATCAATAACGACCTTTGAGGAATGGCCTACAGAAATAATTTTCAGTGGATTTGAGATTGGAGAGAAAGTTTTGACAGGTAAGCTTGTAGCTCAAATGGTTATAGATAATAATCCGGTTAAAGACACTTATCGTCTTTGTTTAGCAGAAGGAGATTTTAACGGTCGGAAAAGTTGGGATCAAACGGCTGTTTTAGTTGCAGTTAAAGGATATGAACCATATTATCATGTGGAGCGAGGTACTATAAAAATCGTTGATGACAAGGGAACAAACGACTGGGTTCCGGATGACAAGGGACGTCACTTGCGACTTATTGAAAAAATGCCGGTTACTGAAATAACGAAACTGATTAATAACTATATGATGCATCTACCTGTTTCAAAACGGTAAAAATTATTACAGATATAAACTTTTAAATATATTATCAGGCTTATTATACAAGCATTTATTGAGAGAATAGCTTTTCAAAAACATAAATTCAGTATTCATATAGACAACAGAAGCTATTAGTTCCAACTTTGGGATATTATATATCCCAAAAGAATCTTCTTATCTCTATTTGAGAGTCCATTTCCCATCTAATAATGATATATAAAGGGAAAAATTAGTTCTAACTATTTTAAATCGTATTTGTTAAAATGGAAAACGCGTGTAACAAACAAAAGAAAAGCAGTCTTTTCTTATTAACTCTGATCACGGCAATGCTAATCAGTTGTATGAGTCTTTCTGCTCAAAATGCAATTCTTTCATTACAGGGAAAAGTGGCAGATATGGCCGGAAATGGTCTTCCCGGAGTGAATGTTGTCATAAAAAACAGTACAAATGGAACCTCTACCGATACAAACGGAGAGTTCCATATACAAGCTTCTCAAAATTCAGTTCTTGTATTTTCTTTTATTGGTATGAAAACAAAAGAATACAAGGTGAAAAATGCACAACCCATACAAATAACGTTGGAAGAAGACGGTATTCTTATGGATGAAGTTATAGCTGTAGGCTATGGGTCCATGAGAAAAAGTGACATTACAGGTTCTATTGTTAGCTTTCAGGTAAAAGATGTGGCGGAAAGGCCGAATGCATCGGTGGAACAAATGTTACAGGGTAAAGTTGCTGGTGTGCAGATATCAAGTGGATTTGGTGCGAAACCTGGTGCTGATATGAATGTAAGAGTTAGAGGAACAAACTCTATCAATACGGGTGCAACCCCTCTTTATGTAATAGATGGAATAGCAGGTGTAGGTGATTTGTCAACAGTGAATCCCTATGATATTGAGTCTATAGAGGTTTTAAAGGATGCTTCTGCTACAGCTATTTATGGTGCGCGTGGTGCGAATGGCGTTATTTTGATCACAACCAAACAAGGGACTGAGAATAAATTTCAAATAGCCTTTGATGCATATGCTGGTGCACAGTCTGTATTAAAAAGAATGGATCTTTTGGATGCTACCGAATTCGCTCATTATTCTAATGACGTTCGTAAAGCTGATGGTTTGGCTCCTCTTTTCAGTAATCCTGAATCATTCGGTAAGGGTACAGACTGGCAAGATGAAATATTCCGTACTGCGGCTGTACAGAATTATCAATTATCAATATCCGGAGGAGGAAACAATACCCGTTATTATCTTTCAGGTAGTTATTTCTCACAGGATGGGGTTGTAGAAGGTTCCGGTCAAAATCGACTTAGTGTACGATTAAATATGGACAGTCAGGTGAAAAAATGGTTAAAAGTCGGTTTGAATGCATCCGTCTCGGAATATTATCTGGATAGTGACAACTCTAATGCTGTTGTTATAGCTAACATGACAACCCCTATTGCTCCGGTGAAATATGAAGATGGAACCTGGGGATCCAATGCTACAGTAGCAAAAGAATATGGTGGTCCTTTCTATGGTAGTGGAAATCCGTATGCACTTACTCAATTTGATGAATACAGACGTAAAACCCATCTGATCAGTAATGTTTATCTGGAAGGAGAAATCATTAAAGACCTAAAATTGAAAGTGAGTCTTGGAGCAGATGTAGCACATGGTAAAAACTATTATTATGTTGCAGACGGATATCCGACCAGTAACACAGCCTTTTCTGTTGGGGGGGATGCCTCACTGAGTTCGAATAGATTCGTCGCCTGGCAAAATGAAAATACACTGACTTATAAAAAGAACATCAATAATCTACATATGTTAGATCTCATGGCTGGTATATCTTTCCGTAAAGTAACCTCAGAAAGTATGACTGCCGCTGCTTCTAATTTCGTTGACGATTATTTTAAATTCAATAATTTGGGATTAGGACAAATACAAAAACCTTCGGCTTCATCATATGAAGACAATGCATTGAATTCATATTTCTTACGATTGAATTATGTCTATAATGACAAATATCTATTTACATTCACCTCACGTATAGACGGATCATCCAAGTTTGGAGCTGGCAATAAATATGGATTTTTCCCTTCGGGAGCTATTGCCTATCGTTTATCGCAAGAACCTTTTATGCAAGAAATAAAACAAATAAGCAATTTAAAGCTAAGAGCTTCTATCGGTGCAACTGGTAACCAAGAAATCGATTCTTACAGTTCTCTAGCGCAAATGAGTGGAAATAACTATGTACTGGGAGGCGATAGAGTTGTAGGTATCAGTCCGACCTCTGTGGCTAATCCGGATTTGCGTTGGGAAAAAACAACTCAATTTGACTTCGGACTTGATTTTGGACTGTTCGATGAAAGGGTATCGATAATATTCGATTATTATTATAAAAAGACGACCGATTTGTTGCTAAAGCGGGAAATACCTTATACTTCAGGATTTGAGACCTGTTATGAGAATATAGGTGCCGTTTCCAATAAGGGAGTTGAATTTACTCTAAATACTCATAATATCAAATCGAAGGACTTCAACTGGACGACTTCTTTTAATATTTCTATGAACCGTAATAAAGTTCTTGATTTGGGAGGGGCAAACGAGATCATTACGACGGTAACTCGTGGCGGTAACTTACTCCGTGTAGGTGAGCCAATGGGATTATTCTATGATTATAAGGCTATCGGTATTTTCCAAAATGCGGAAGAGATCAAAAATTCAGCTCAGCCTAATGCTGTTCCGGGTGATGTTAAATATTTGAATCTAAACCCGGAAAGTGATAATGTTATCAATCAGGATGATCGTGTGATAGTTGGTAACCCACATCCTAAATTCATTTACGGATTCACAAATAACTTCCAGTGGAAAGATTTTGATCTGAGCATATTTATTGATGGCAGTTATGGAAATGATATTATGAACGAAAGCTATATTGATACTCAGTTGCCTAACGGGACTACAAACTGTTTGCGTGATATGTATTATAATGCCTGGACCCCTGAGAATCCATCAACGACACATCAGCGGTTAGGAGCTAGCCTAGACCCTCGCTCTTCTTCTTTACGAATAGAAAGCGGTTCCTTCCTTCGTTTGAAAAATATAACGGTTGGTTACACTTTCAATCCTAAGTTATTAAAGAAAATGCATATGGATAAACTTCGTATATACTTGAATGTTGAGAATCTACATGTCTTCACTAAATATTCGGGATATGATCCACAGGCTAATCGCTATGGTAACAGCAATCAATTCCTGGGATACGACAGAAACTGGTATCCTCAGGCAAGAACGGTGACAGGAGGAGTAAGTTTAGCATTTTAATTATTTAATACTACATTCTTATGAAAAAAATAGTTTCAATATTGCTTTGTTCAGCAATCAGCATATTACAATTCACTTCATGTAATGACTTTTTAAAAGAAGAACCGAGAAGTACGATTGATCCAGATGCATTTTACCAAAATGCCAAACAAGCGGAATCAGGTGTGATAGCAATTTATTGCGGATTTACCGGCCAGTATGGTTTCTATAAATTATTCCCTATGACGGAATTACCAACAGATCAGGGAATGGTTGGATATGCGGGTGATATCGTTCTGACCTCATTGGATGACTTCACTTATGATGCTAACAATACTAATTTCAAAGGTTTCTGGCAGCATTGTTACCGTGTAATAAACCGTGCAAATATGGCAATAACCAAACTTCCTGATGTACCCGATTTGACAGAAGATAAAAGAAATTCTTTAATGGCAGAAGCCCGTTTTCTACGTGCAGTCTTTTATTTCAATCTGGTTAGATGGTTTGGAGATGTTCCTCTCATTGAAGGGTATACACAGAGTATAGATAATCTGCAAGTTCCACGAACTTCCAAAGAAAAGGTATATGAGTCGATTGTAGAAGACCTTAAATTTGCATCAGAATATTTGCCGGTAGAATATTCTAGCAAAGAGGAGGGGAGAGCAGTCAGAGCTGCCGGTAAAATTATGTTGGCCAAAGTGTATGTGACAATGGCCGGATATCCCTGTCAGCAAACTGATAAATGGAAACTGGCAGCTGATATACTGGATGAGACATTATCTGTTCCTTATTCCGGCTATTTATTCGAGAATATTGAAGATCTTTGGAAAGAAGAAAATGAAAATTCCAAAGAACATATTCTTTCTTCTCAGTTTTTGAGTGGAGTGATAAATAATACTATACTTCCTGCCTCCTTTGCCCCACGTTCAAGTGGTATACAGGCAATTCAAAGTACTGGTGAAATAGCCCCGGAACAGACTTTCTATGATTCTTTCGACAAACAGGATAAACGGTTAGAGCTACTTAAAACAGAATACCCTCACTACACATCAGGTGAGATTGTTAAATTTGATAAACCGTTTTGTTTTAAGTATTATGATCCTTGCGTTGGTAATAAATGCGGACGTAACTTCCCGATTCTTCGATATGCAGATGCATTACTCTTATTAGCTGAATCATTGAATGAAGTATCATATGGAAATCAAAAGGCCTTTGATGCAATAAATGCAGTCAGACATAGAGCTGGACTGGAGGATCTTAAAATATCTGATTTCAATCAGGCTAGCTTCCGCACAGTTGTACAAGAAGAAAGAAATAAAGAATTATGTTTTGAAGGACATCGATGGTTTGATTTGGTTCGCACAGGTAAATTTATTGAAACAATGAAAAAAACGATCCCATCGATAGACGAACATCATTTATTGTTCCCGATACCGCAGAGAGAAATGGATGCGAATCCTCAGTTGAAGCAAAATCCCGGTTATTAATAAAAAAGAAAAACATCTATTATGATACGAATTATGTCCAGAATAGTTTTCATTGTATGTGGCCTGTTTTTATTACATGGTGTTCTTTCTGCTCAGAAAGACAAAAATGAAATAGACCATGGTATGGATACTCCTATGCTTAATACAAATCCGTTGCCTGACTACGATAATGATAAATTGGACTACGGAATGACAATTGGTATTGAACGCACAGTCAAAGGGCGTATATGGGCTTGTTGGGTGGGCGGCGGTGATAATGCTGATGCATTCTTTGTCCTGGCGACAAGCGATGATGAAGGAGAAAGTTGGTCAAAACCACGCTTGGTCATAGATCCGCATGACATGAGTCTAGGAGAAAGACGAAGTACCATTGTGGGTAATTTGTGGACAGATCCTTTGGGACGTTTGTGGTTGTTCTTTGATCAGTCTATGGAATATTTTGATGGAAAGGCGGGTTGTTGGTATACAATTTGTGAAAATCCGGATAGTGAAGATCCTGTTTGGTCAACACCTATACGAATCTGGCATGGGTGTGCATTGAATAAACCGACAGTAATGTCCGATGGTAGCTGGGTTCTGCCTCTTAATTTATGGAGTCGCCGTATGATCTATCCTAAATACAAAGAAGCATGTCATGAACTGGATTCGCTACGTCTTGCATATGCATTTGTTTCTACAGATCAGGGAAAGAACTGGAAAAGGCGGGGAGGAGTAGAATTCCCGTTTAGAACGTTTGATGAGCATCAGATTGTGGAGCGGAAGGATAGTTCCTGGTGGATGACGGCACGGACAACAAACGGAATCCATGAGAGTGTATCTACTGACAAAGGGTATACTTGGTCATTTCCTGAAAAGTATTTACCCAATCCCAGTTCACGTCATTTCATTCGCCGGTTAAAATCAGGTCGGTTATTGCTTGTCAAACATGGTGATATCAATCAGAGGACAAAAATACGTTCTCAACTTAAAGCCTTTTTGTCAGAGGATGATGGAAAAACATGGATTGGAGGGCTTATGCTGGATGAACGTCGCGGTGTATCATACCCGGATGGATTTCAAGCTCCGGACGGATATATTTATATCTCTTATGATAGGAATCGGGAGATGGATGGAGAAGTCCTGATGACTCGTTTTACCGAGGAGGATATTTTAAGCGGACAATTTATAAGTCCCAGAAGTCGGATGCGTATGTTGATCAGCAGACCGGGGACTATAGAATATATCAGATCTAATAATATTCCGAAATTATGAGCTGGAAAACAAGTGTCAATATATTTCTAAATCTCTATCCTCTCTGGATTATAGGAAGCTCCATTGCGGGCTTCCTTTATCCTCCTTTATTTAGTTGGTTTACCGGTAACTGGATGGTGATAGCTATGATCACAGTCATGCTGGGTATGGGAATAACATTACAAATTAAAGATTTCAAAGAATTGTTGAAAATGCCGGTGATCGTTCTCTTTGCAGCAATAATACAATATACTATCATGCCTCTGGGAGGTTGGGGGATCGCTAAATTATTACATTTGGATCCATCATTAGCTGTTGGATTAATCTTGGTTAGTTGTTGTCCTGGAGGTACTGCATCCAATGTGCTTGCCTTTCTGGCAAGGGCCAATCTAGCCTTATCGATTATCATGACAAGTGTCTCGACTTTATTGGCTATTGTTGTAACTCCTTTATTGTGCGAGCTTTTAGCTGGGAAATATATTCCTGTTGATTCGTGGGGAATGTTTATGACAACAGTACAGGTTGTTTTAATACCTGTTGTCTTGGGCGTATATATCAATTATAAATTTCCAGAGAAAGTACAAAAGATATCTTCAGCAGGACCGATCCTTTCTGTTTTTGCCATCATCTTTATTGCAGGAAGTATTGTTGCGCAAAGTGCTGATGTGGTAGCTAAAAATGTTGGAGTTCTTTTTCTGGCGACGACCATGTTGCATGCCATCGGTTTCATATCCGGCTATATACTTACTAGGCTTTGTCGATTTGATAAAATAATAGCAAAAACGACGTCAATTGAAACTGGTATGCAAAATGGAGGTCTTGCCGCAGTTTTGGCAAAGCAAAATTTTACAGCCCAGCCACTTGTTGCTATTCCATCTGTTTTTAGCAGTGTAGTTCAAACATTATTAGGAGGTTTTATTGCCGGTTATTGGAGATTACAAAAAGAGGATAAAAAAGAGCAAACAAAGACTACATAAAATGACAACTCGTAAAAATATATATTATTGGAAATGTGACAGGGAAAATACTTTTTATGCACTGTCTGAAAATAAAAGTCCTAAAAAACTCATCGAAGACAACTTGAAGATAATGTTAGATCAATTCTTCAAAGGAAAATCTTTTGAACTGATATCAGGTAAAGGACAAGGTAATCATCTTACTTTTCTTGCTATATGCAATGGTGTGAAATATTTTATACGTATAGAAGACGGACCTGAAAAAGATGACTATATGGAGGTTGAAACTGAAATTATCAGAAGAGTAAGTCATTTGGGGGTTCCGACTGTGAAAATATATCAGGCAGACTCTTCCCGGGAGAAAGTGCCTTTTGCTTATCAGATAACTGAATATGTGGATTCTCTTGATTTGAATGAGCTTTATAAAAAAGGGCTATTGAATGTGAATTCCATTATGTATAAAATTGGACAGGCTGTTGCCTGTTGGCAACAAATCATTCCTCCTGGCTTCGGGCCTTTTGATGCCGATCTATTAAGACGAAAGGGGCAGTTAGAGGGATTACATGAAAAATATGAAAATTACTACTTTCTTAATTGGGAAAAACATCTTTCGTTTTTGGAAGAGAGTACATTCTTGTCCAAAGAAGAAGGAGACCGGATTGGCCAGTTGGTAAAAGATAGTGCAGAGTATATTCCCATCAAACAGGGGTGTCTGGTTCATAAAGATCTAGCTTTGTGGAATATACTGGGGGCAACTAATCAGATTCGAGCATTTATAGACTGGGACGATTGCATTTCAGGGGATCCAATGGATGATTTATCTTTATTGGGATGTTTCTTTTCTGGTGAAATGATTGAAATTGCTATTCGGGGATATGAATCCCAAAAGGCGTTACCGGAAAATTACCAGAAACGTTTCTGGCTTCATTTGCTCCGGAATATGATTTTTAAAACAGTGATTCGTGTAGGCGCCGGATATTTTGATAAGCAGGATAACTTTTTCTTGATCGGTTCCCAGTCTGATGGCAAGTCACTGGAAGAATTCACCAGGGATAGAATACGAAGGGCTTGTGATGGAATAAGCGGACATATTAATATCAACGATTTGTAATAATGAGACACTCACAAAAATTAAGTATAGGAACCTGGTTGTCCATCGGTTCCCCTATTGTAACGGAGCAGATAGCGGGTTTTTCTTTTCAATGGTTATTATTTGATCTGGAGCATGGCTGCATGACTGAAGCAAATTTATTGGCAAACATGCAGGTTATTGGAAATAAAAGTACAGAATGTATAGTACGACTGGGAGACTTTAAGAGTGCATTGGTTGCGCGTGTTCTGGACTGGGGGGCCGCAGGTATTATGGTTCCTCATGTGAATAATGCTCAGCAAGCACGTGAATGTCTTTTGGATATGCTTTACCCTCCATTGGGGAATCGTGGATATAGTAGCTCTGCCAGAGTATATGGTTATGGTTTACAACCTCCGGAAGACATACATAAAATACCTGCTCCCTATTTTCTTGCGCAAATAGAGAATGAGGAAGGTGTTAAAAATGCAGAAGAAATAGCCGCTGTTGATGGAGTAGATGTTCTCTTTGTCGGTCCCTCCGATCTGAAAATGGATCTAAGCTCTCGCCCTGTCGGAATAACTTATGAATTTCAGGAGGCATTAAACATTGTAGCAAAAGCGGCCCATAAATACAATAAGCAATGTGGTATACTGGTTCGAAACATAGATGACATACCGCATTTACGTCAACTGGGCTATTCTTGTTTAGCTATTGGTTCCGATATAGGAATACTTCGTTCGGGTTATAATGATATTATTTCTAAATTAGGCCGGCGTTTATTGTAATAAGATTATGAAAGCTAGTTTAAAAGAAGGGATGTGTCGACAAATCGGGATTCGTATTCTGTCAAACGGCGCTTCCCTTAACATGTAATATTGGACAAGTTATCAATCAGAGGGGCGCCCTCTATCGTATTTATACTAAGAATTTTCGTATTTTTGTGTATTCCATTTTTTGTTCAGTATAATACTCATTTAACTATTTAAACTTTATAAGATGAACTTATCCGGAATAGACACTTTGATCTGGGATTGGAACGGGACACTTTTGGATGATGTGGATGTAAACCTTAGGGTTATCAATGAAATGCTTTTAAATAGAAATTTGCCTCGACTGGATTTAAATACCTATCGGGATATATTCTGCTTTCCTATCAAACAGTTTCATATTCAAATCGGTATTGATTTTGAAAAAGAATTGATCGAAGATGTTTCTGCTGAATATATGGAACGCTATAAAAGCTATGAGAAAGAGATTGCGCTACACGCTGATGTCCCCTTCATTCTGGATACGATCAATACTAAAAGTATCAATCAATATATATTGTCAGCAGCCGGGAAAGATGATTTGCTACGAATGCTCGGTCATTTTCAATTGACTGCAAAGTTCAAAGGAATATATGGTTCCGGTGATATCTGCGCAACCGGGAAAGTGGGGATCGGACGGAAGTTGATAGAGGACAATGCATTGAATCCGGATAAAACTCTGATTATCGGAGATACATTACACGATGCGGAAGTAGCCAAAGCTTTAGGTGTAAACTGCATTCTTTATGCAGGAGGGCATAACAACTACGATCTTTTAAAAAGCGAGGCTGAAGTGATAACAAGTCTGAAAGATATGAAGTTCGCATGAAAACACTCCGGAGAGTTATCGGTTATATTTTTCTTTTGCTGTTTAGCCTTCAGGTTTCAGGGCAGGAAACAGACAGTGTGATCAATAGGCTCACCCGTTATATCCGTGCCACGGATCAGTTTTCGCAATATATACCCCGTGAGAAAGTCTACTTGCATTTTGATAATACCAGTTATTATCAGGGCGATAACATTTGGTTTAAATGCTATGTGGTTACTTCTGAGTTGCATGAGGCAACCCAGTTAAGTAAGACCTTATATGTCGAGTTGTTAAACCCCGGTGGTGAAATCATAGATAAACGGGTTCTGAAAATAGAGAACGGACAATGTCATGGCGACTTCACATTGGGACAGCTGCCTTTTTATTCCGGTTTCTATGAGGTCCGTGCCTATACGAAATATATGTTGAACTTCGGAGAAGACGCTCTCTTCTCCCGGCTGTTACCGGTATTTAACAAACCGAAAACAGAGGGGAATTACGAGGAAAAGGATATGCTGAAATACGGCTACGGTAAATATCCGAAGAAGCGGGAAAAGCCCCAAAAAGGGAAAAAGGTAAACCTGAAATTCTATCCGGAGGGAGGCAACCTGATTCAGGACATCCCTTCCCGTATCGCATTTGAAATAACAGATGCTTTCGGTAATCCACTGGATGCAACCGGAAAGATTATAAATGAAGACAAAGAAGAAATCGTCGGCTTTAGCGTAACACACGAGGGGAAAGGTTTCTTTAATTACACTCCACATGGGGGTAAACAAAAAGCCATAGTTGACTACAACGGTAAAAAGTACCAATTCGATATGCCTCAATCTCTACCTCAAGGATTTTGCTTACAGGTAGACAACCTTTCTTCCCCAGATAGTCTCGAAATCTCTTTACAGAAGAATGAACAGACACCCGCCGATATGTTAGGAATGGTCATCATCTGCAGAGGCAAGCTGTATAACTATTGCCTTGCCAATGTACTTCACAGCGAACAGCTCCGTTTCAAGGTAGATAAAACGATATTACCTTCCGGTGTATCACAAATAGTAGTTTTTAACAGTAATGGAGAAATACTTTGTGACCGGCTGATATTCAATAATAAGGAAAAGCCGCTGGCAATTAAAGCAAAAACTGTAAAAGAAATATACGATCCGTATGAACCGGTCGACATGGAGTTTACAGTGACCGATCAGGAAGAGAACCCGGTACAATCTCCCTTTTCTTTATCGGTGAGGGATGGTATGAATGAAATTAAGTCGGACTGCAATATCCTGACAGACCTATTGCTTATGTCTGACATAAAAGGATACGTTCACAATCCGTCTTATTATTTTGAAGCGGATGATTCCATCCATCGTTCATCCCTCGACCTGCTTATGATGGTGCAAGGTTGGCGACGTTATTCCTGGAAACAGATGGCCGGAGTAGAACCGTTGGATTTGAAATACAGGCCGGAGCAAGGTATCGAGATGCACGGCCAGGTGGTTTCCTTTGTCCGGAAAATACCTAAACGCGACGTAACTGTTTCTTCTTTCCTGCTTAAAAGAGGAGAAGAAGAAAAAGCAACCAGTGCATTCGATGTATTTGTAACGGACAGCCTGGGACATTTCGCTTTTCGGGCCGATATAACCGGTAAATGGAATATGATCTTGTCTGTAAGCGAGAAAGGAAAGAAAAAAGACTACCGGATCATATTGGATCGGCTTTTTACACCTGAACCTAAAAGATACCGCTATGCAGATATGCAGGTAACTCTCGCTGATAAAAAAGAAGAACAAACGGCAGAATCCGGTTCGGAAGAAATCCCTGACACTCAGGAGCCGGAAGAAGATATCGATGCTTTCCTGACAGCTTACGAGGATTCCTTGAGTAAAGCTGGTAATAAAGAGAGAGTCCTCCGCTTGGATGAAGTGACCGTAACCGCCAAAAAGAGATCACGGGAAAAGGATATATTCAACAACCGTTCCAAATCAATCGCCTATTATGATGTACAGTCGGAATGGGACGATATTACAGATCAGGGAAAGTATATCGGAAAAGATATACATGAGTTGATGATAAACATGAATAACAATTTCAGGAAAACCTTCTCCCGACAGGATGAATACCTGCAATATAAAGGAAGAATGCCCCTTTTTGTTGTGAACTACGAACCGACCATGGCTACTGAAATGGATTACAACAAATATAAACTGATACGGCTCGAAGCCATCAAATCCATTTACATCAATGAAGATCTTTCTATTATGTGCCGGTATGCAGACCCAAGTATGTCACCGTTGGAAGTAGACAAGTTTTACAGTTGCGTTGTTTTCATTGAGACATTTCCGGAAGATAAGATCCCGACGGATGCTGGTAAAGGGGTACGAAAAACCTGGCTGGAAGGTTACAGCCAGGTTAAAGAATTTTATAGTCCGGATTATTCCATCCTCCCACCGGAACCGGATTACCGTCGTACACTCTACTGGAATCCTTCGGTTATCCCCGATAAAGAAGGTAAAGCCAGTATCAGGTTCTACAATAACGGTAGTTGCAGAAAGTTCAGTATTAGTGCCGAGACGATCACCTCAGATGGAATAATCGGTATTTATAAATGATCAATATAAGTATAGCTGTTTCATTTTATCGAGATCCACACCTAATGTTTCAGTAAGGAACTTAGTCATGGAACCGTACTTTTCATCTATTTTATTGTAGGCGGCATTCAGATATTTTTCGTCAACGGTGACTAACGGGGCAATTTGAGGATAGTATTTCAAATATGAATCATACTTACCTTTAATATATTCCTTGCTTAGCATATAATCTTTCATTATCGTTTCTTTATCTACACCGAGAGCTGATAGAATAAGCATGGTTGCCACTCCCGTACGGTCTTTACCTGCCGAACAATGGTAACTTAACGGTAGTGAATTAGCATCCTGGAGATATTTAAAAAATTCTTTGTACTTGGCCACATAATCATCATAACTTACCATTTCAATATAACCATCTATCATGATCTGAGCAGTTTCCTCCTCACTAAGGCCTTTCGATATGCTTCCGATAATCTCATCAGAAAATATATTACCGGCATTGATTTCTAGATTATAAGGGTTTTTTACCGTAGATGGCAATTTGTCAGGAGCTGCCGGTAACATACCACCCAGTCCGCCTTCTTTTTCCGTTGAAGTACGGAAGTCGACAACGGTCTTCAATCCTGTACTTCCTAGATAAGCAAGATCAGCATCATCCAGTTTGTTCATTTCGTCGGTACGGAACAATCTTCCCCAGCGTACAAATTTGCCTTCACTGGTTTTTATACCACCCAGATCTCTGAAGTTATATCCATGAACAGGCAAAAGAGTTTCAGCCAACAAAGCCTGGCCTTCCGAGTTCTTGAATAAGAAAAGCTGTCGTTTCGCAGCATCGACGCTCAAATCGAACGAACCTTTTCCATCGCCGGTCAGGCAAGGAGTATTCATATCGATATCTTCAGCGGTAGAACCGGCATATAATTCCCATGCCTTATCGGAAGTCACGCTCAAAACGGCTTTCTTCGTTTCTTTATCGCGGGCAATCCCGGCATCTCCGCTTATGTCTTTTCCGGAATAGCCGATAGTGGGTTTTTCATCATCATCGTCTCCACAAGAAACAAACAGTCCGGAGACACAAAAAAGTAACAGTAAATAGTAAGATAAATTCTTTTTCATAACGTTTTTTACTCATTAATAAATCTTGTTAGTGTGCGCAAGTTAAAGATTTAAAACTAATTACACAAAGCCAAGGTGGCTTTTACCCTCATAAATGAAATTTGGAATATCGTTTATTTATTTTGGAATATAAGAAATGATTTAATCGAAACCGGGTATGTCTTTTTCCGGTTCAAACACCGGGTAAAACGGTTCGGCAACACGAAACTACAACTCTGCAACTATAATTATATAAACTGACTTCTTCCCCTTTACTTTACACTCGTTGAAAAGTGAATAAAAAGGATTAAATTTGTAAGAACATGAAAAAGAACAAAAAACTGAAAGTACTTATCGGGGTATTGGTATTTAACGTCTTGTTTGCCCTGATTTTTAAATGGTGGACAGCCGGAAATCCATTCCAACTGTCGACAGTGCTCCTCTGTGCTACTATGTCTATTCTGGTTTGGGTCTCGTTGGGTATCAGCAACTGGTTTTTCGGTTACTACTTGTCTATGCCCATCAGGAAAGTGAAGAAGATCATTGTACCGGTGTTCCTTGTTTTCATGCTTATCATCTTGCTGATCTCTCTTATTGTTATCAGTTTACAGATCTATGTGTTTTATCTGATTACGGGATTGGATACCACTCACTTTATGAGTAACTTGTTTGAGGTGGAGTTTCCACAGACCATCAAATACTACTCAGTCTGCGCTTTGATGGCTTCCGCTTTCTTCTTTTACAGTATCTGGCGGCAAGCGGTGGACCGTGAACAGCAACTGAGGGAAGAAAACCTGAAATATAAATATCGGACACTTAAGACACAGGTCAACCCTCATTTCCTGTTCAACAGCTTGAATACACTCTCTGAAATTATCTATGTGGATACTAAGAAGGCGGATTGCTATATTCAGCAGTTAGCCGGTATCTACAGGTATATCCTGGATCATGAGGAAACCGATCTGGTTCCGCTGGAAGACGAAATAAGATTTGTCAGTCGGTATTTCGATCTCCAAAAGGAACGCGACGGGGACAAGATTCAATTGGAAATGAATGTCCGGGATACTGAAAAGTACAGTATAGTCCCTATCTCTTTGCAGATATTGGTCGAGAATGCCCTCAAGCATAATTCGGTTTCTGAAGAGAATCCCCTAAGGATTGTTATCCATAATGAAGAAGAGCCGTTTATCGTCATTACCAATAACATACAAAAAAGGAATACGTTGAAGGGCTCTCCCGGAACTGGATTGGCCAATCTGAAGGAAAGGGTAAAGTTGATCATGGGAAAAGAAATGACAGTGGAAACTGATAACAATCGGTTTACAGTAAAACTACCAATCAAAGGCATATAAAATGAAAGTACTGATCATAGAAGATGAACGTCCGGCGGCCCATAAACTGATCCGTTTACTGGAAGAAGCGGATAGGCAAATAGAGGTTATCGGCCTACTCGGGTCGATCGAGCAGGCCATCAACTGGTTGGCAGATAATCCGGCACCCGAACTTATTTTTATGGATATACAGTTGGAGGATGGTATCAGTTTCGAAATCTTCGAGACCTGTAAAATACAAATTCCGGTTATCTTTACAACGGCTTACGATGAATATGCTTTGAAAGCGTTTAAAGTAAACAGTGTCGATTATCTTCTGAAACCGATAGCCCCGGACGCTTTGAAAGCAGCCTTGGAGAAGTTCAACACCTTTCACCGGTTGCAGGCAAATTATTCCAGGATCGAGTCTATAATAAACCAGCTGCAACCCCAAAGAAAGGAACGGTTTCTGATCAAAGTCGGCGAGCATTACAGGTCGGTACAAACGTCATCCGTCAGTTGCTTTTTTATTATGGAAAGGAACACCTTTATCCGGACCGATACCGGAAAAGAGTATGCTATCGACCATTCGCTCGATAAGATCGAACAACTGGTAGATCCTGTGCTCTTTTTCCGGGTTAACCGGAATTTCATCATAAACTTCAATGCAATCCAGGACATTGTAGCTTATTCGTCTAACCGATTAAAGGTCGTACTTAGCAACCGGATAGAAAAGGAGGAGATACTCGTCAGCCGTGAGCGTGTCGCAGAATTTAAGGAATGGATGGACAGGTAGCCGGAAGTTTTGCAATAAAGATCATGTCAGTAAGGAATGTTCCATCCGGTTCGGGATAGTCCTTACGTTGTAATTCTGCGATTTCAAATCCGGCATTCCGTAAACAGTCGGTAAGGAATTTCTCCTGATGGTAATAGATAAAGACTCTGTTTTGTCCGCTAAAGCTGGTTGTTTCAAAACCGGACCTGGTATAATCGCCTTCCATCGTACTTATGTACAAGACACCTCCGGGATTCAAAAGCAGGTGTGCATCCGATATCAGCTTCCTGCTTTCCTCCTTTGATAAATAAGGTAGGCCGAAAGCACATATCACAGCGTCAAACTTCTGACCGATCGTACTGATATTCCGGCAATCCATCACTGCAAATTCAGCCTGCGGGACATTCTTTCGGGCCAACTCTATCATATTGGAAGACAGATCTATTCCCAACACCTTAAAATCCGGGTGTTTGGAACAAAGATATTTCGCCACATTCCCGGGGCCTGTCGCAATATCCAGAATATCGGCCTCCGGTTTCTCTATCAGACTACAAAAACGATTAAAAGTATCGTCATACAAATCCATTTCCATAAATTTGTCCTGATACTTCTCTGCCGCTTTGTTATAAGTATCTATTGTTTCCCGGGTACGCTCTTCAATCATTGTCGTTTACTCTTGTATTTTAGCTTTTTAAAAGACACGCTTTGATGTAATCTTCTATTTCTTGTGGAGTAATAATATATTTAGGTTGCATTTGTTCAAAATGGATATCTCTTGTAAAACGACTACCATTAGTAAGCATAGCCAGTAGATTTTTCGATTTTAGTTTGTGTCCGGAATAGCTTAGTGCTGATGAGACCAGCTCATCGATAGATGTTCCACTTTTTAGAATGGAATATATATCATAATAGTCGCGGAAATTACTTCTTCTTAACATTACCTCCATTTTCATTGCTCCAATCGACTTTACATCAGCTAATTTCAGGTTGTTAAGGTAATTAACCGGCTTAATAACAGGTGAATGTTTGTCACAAGCATAAAAAGAGAATTTGACTCCGGAAACTAAGAATTCTACGTGGTCTATATCCAGAATATTTCTGCTTTCTATTTTGCCTAAACTGCTTAATTCTTTTTCTATTTTAAACCACTCGACTTCCATCTTTTCTGCTTTATGAGTTCTCCATCTCATAAAATCTAAATCTTCACTCAGTCGGGTTCCTATTTGTAAAGAAAGTGCTGTCCCTCCAACAAGGATATAATCTTTTATACATTCGAGCCTGGAAACCGATTCGAATATCTTATCTGTATGTAATGCTAGCCCTTTCATTGTAGTATTTTGTTAAGATGACGAGTAGCCATAGATTTAATATAGGCATCCGGGCGTTTACTTTTGAAATAATACCAGGCTAAAAAACGATTTAATGTATAAAGATATTTTCCTTGAGGTACAAGGAAGTCAAGCCAGACTTGTTTTATTTTTTTGAATGGGAATATTTGGAATAGCATATTGATTTCTGCCAGATCAAGATGTAGCAATGCTTTTTCAATCAAAATATCATCAGGGATTTCTTTGATTGAACTATCATTGAACGACCAGAAACAGTGTTCCTCTTTTAACTTCGCTAATAATTCTTGTTTGATTGCATCAACTGACATCTTACATAAAGCTTTCTTTGCTACAAATATAATAAGTTATTCGAAGCTTTCCACCTGCTAACCATTATTTTCCTTTCTTGCATCATTTTCATAGGAAAAATAGTTATATTTGTAATAAGTAATAAAAGGAGGCATTATGGAAAGAACTGTTTTTAATGCTGCACAGCTACAAATATTGGATTTGATGGCATATGTTGAGAGTGAAGATACACTTAATGAAATAAAAGATATGTTGTCGAGTTATTTTACCCAAAAAGCAGAAAAAGAGATTGATAAGTTATGGGATAGTGGGCAGATCGACAATACGGTCGTAGAAGGCTGGAAGCATGAACATATGCGTACTTATTGATTGATCAACTGGAAGTAACCTTAATGAATATGGACAAACTGGAGCGTATGCCTTTCAAGGCACAAGAAACTACCAGGCTTTCCGAAGAAGAAATCAATAATCTGTAAGATCGTTATCTATATTAATAATGTATTAGGGCTATCGTTTCAAACGATGGCCCTTTTTTGTGGGTGGAAATACCCTGTTTGCCTTCCCTAAAACAGCCTAAATTAGCTCTTTTAACATTTACTTTTGAAAATCCGGAAAAGCGACTATTGATAATGAGATAGTTATAGATGTACGCTCGTACATTATTATATAGGAATAAAAGTGATAAAATGGTATCTAATATATAGTAATAGAGTGAAATACGAATTATTCGGAATGACTAGAGAAAACGTTCCTTTTTTCTAGTCAACAAAGGTATAGCATAATTTTTAATCTGCAATTCTTTTCCAAATTATTTTATCTGATATATGTGCTTTCTTATCAATTGGATAGCAAAATATGTATGAAATTACCTCTTTTCCACACGAAAGCAAAAGGTCTCCTAAAAAATGACTAGAAAAAAGGAACGTTTTAGCTAGTCATTTGCTAAAACAGACATTTCCGATCTAAGGTTAAAAGGCTTTTTAGAAACACTATTATTAATATTAAATTAAAGATTTATGAACAAAAAGTTTTCTACGTTAGTGGCTGTCCTCTTGGCAGCCGGTGCTTGGACGACGCTGGATGCTAAGGTGGTGATTGCAGGATCGACTCCTACGGCAGGCCAGTCTTATGTTATTGGTACAGCTTTAAATGAAGCTGCTGTTGCGTTGGTGCTTGGCGAATTGACAAATGCTACGGAAGATGCTCCTGCTTTCTATTCTTTGGAAAAGTCTGAAGCTGCTGCTATCGAAGATGCAACTAAGAGTATCTGGACTGTAACAGCAGTTGAAGCTCAAGAAGGTCAGTTTACATTGAGCACAGTCGTTGACGGTGTAACTTATGTCGTTGTAGCCGGTGAGAGTGCTCTTACAGCTGTTGATCAGTCTGGTGATGGCGTAACAGCAACTGCTTTTAAACTGGTAAGTGGTGAGTTGGTTGTTGCTGAAGATGGTGGTAAAGAACTTAAATGGGAAGACCTGTCATTGATTGAAGCTACTACTGAAGATTTAACTAACGCTATCCAGTTCGGTCAGTGGGAAAAAGACGATGTTGTTGAACCTGAAGCTCCTGCAGAACTTCCTGGTTTATCAGATGTAACTACAGAAGATGATGGTAAGGTAACGGCAATCGAAGAAGGCAAAACGACTATTCCTGCACCTTTCTATTTTAAAGTAGGTGATACTTATCTATCTGTTGTAACGGATAAGAATGGTAACTATGTAATTGCAGAAGGTAAAGATGCTATTGAAGGTGAACCTAATGCTGCTCAGTCTGCTGCTGCTTCCTGGAAATTAGAAAATGGTAAATTGATTTCTGTAGCTTCAGAACGTGCTAAAAAGACGGTTGCTTTAAGCGCTGCAAAGGTTACGCCTGCTCCTGCTTCTCTTTCAAAAGCTATAGTAAATGGCGTTGATTATACGACTGCCCCTGTAAACGATGCTCCGACTGTTACACTTGGAAGTGATGGTTCTGTAACTATCGGTGCTGTAACAACAACTGCTAATCTGTATGTTTCTGAAACATCTATTGACATTGATGGTACAATAAGTACTTCAGGAGGTGTTGTTTATGGTGGAACTCAGAAATCTTCTTCTCAGAAATTGTTGACAAGTGTTCCGTCCGGTTATGCTATTGTTGGAGTAAAACAAGCTAGCGGAGATATGGAGTATCTGTATACAGATGCTGAAGGAAATGTTTCAACTGAAACTTTCGATGCCGTTAATAATGACTACAAAGGTTATTTGTGGAAAGTTAGTGAAACCAATGATAATAAAGCAGTTTATTATTATCAGTTCACAAGTTTGCGTCAGAAAGGCGGTAAGGCTATTCAATGGATCATCGACAACAGAGCACAGTTTACTGCTGCTGTGAAGTATGAAGGTAACGGTTTCACGTTGTCTCATCCTTCAGGAAACATTAAAGAAGATGGTACAGCTGAAGCGGATGCTCAGAAAGCCGTTATCGGTTTCTATGAAGCTCCTCTAGGCTACTTCACTAATTCAGCTCTGAATGCTATCCTGAACCCGGGATTCGAAATGACTGTTGAAATCGAAAAAGACAGCAAAGACAAGCTGGAAAATATCGATATCTTCAGCGGCAAGATGTATCAGAAAGAAACAACTGCCGGAAGCAATACTTATGTTCTTTGGAATAACAAAGATTTCAAAGATGGTAAAGATGCTAAGATGTTAGTATTGAACAAAGCTGCTATCGATGGTGATAATGCTAAGGGCGTATTTGAATGGGTAACAGAGAAAGAATACAACAAAGATCTGGCAGCAGATCGGAATTATGTGAATGATTTCCGTTTCTTCTATGATCTGAGCACTCCTTCTACTGACATTGTTACTAAGATGATGGTAGGTAACTATACAGTTTCTGTTCTGGAAGTAAACAAGAAATTCTATCTGACTTCTGTTAATCCGGTAACTGACACATCTAAATTGCCGTATATCAAACTGGGTGCAAACAACATCTATCCGGTTAAGGATTTGCTGGGTAAATTGTGGAACATCACTTATGCAGATTCTAAAGCGAATGCAAATGCTGAGAACGAAGCATATAAGTTGAACGGTATTCTGGCTGTTACTTACGACAAAGACGGTAAGGCTTATGCATGGGATAAAGACGCAAATAGTGGAAATGGCGCTTGGGTAGAAGATACGACAGATCCTACTTCCGTAGCCGACTACGTAGCATCTAGCACAGTAGCCGAATCTGCTCCTGAAGCACAATGGATGGTAACAGCTGCTAATCTGAATACAAATACATTCACATTGACAAACCGTGAAAATCCTTCTGTTAAGATTACAGGTGTTCAGTTGCGTGTACGTGATAACGATAAGTTTGAAGTATATATCACTCCGGATGCATATGATAATAACGGATCGTTATATTCTACATCAGAAACAAACCTGAAAGGTAGCGAACGCAATAGCACTAACGATATTATCTATCTGACAGAGTCAGCTAAGAAAGATAACTTCCAAGGCTATATGCAGTCTACTGAAAATACACTGAGAAGCAACAACTACCACTTAGGCCAGTATCATGCAATCGGTGGTAACCACAATGCTTACTTTGTAGAAAATCATGCTAATAGCCACCAGATCGGTGCCGTAGCTGATAAAGCAGAAGCCGACAAATGGAAATTGCATTTTGCATTGAAAGCTGACGACGACAATAAGTATACAGAAGTGGATACTGTTAAGATCATCACTGCTTATGCAACTCTGAATGCCGACAAGAATGGTTGGGAAAGCGATGCTAAGAAGATTAAGAGAGATACTTTGTATATCCTTCCGTATACATTCCAGAAAGTGGCTAACCGTGAATTCGTAGCATTCAATCCGGAAGATAAGGCTAATCTCGACTTCTATGCTTGCGATGGAGATAACAAGGATAACAGCGTTGGTAATTATACTAAAGCAGCCCGTTTCGCTCTGAAAGTAAAACCGAACGGTTATAACTTTATTGAAATTGAAGACGATGCTTTGACTGCAAACAAAGCGTACTTGGCAAACAGTGCTGAAAACGGTTCTTTGGAACGTATGCAGACTTATGCTCCTGATAACAACTCTGTAATGGTTGTAGAAGCTGCTGATGCATCAGAATATCACAAGATTGCGCAGGCATGGGGCGATACAATCAAATTGTTCCGCGACGAAAACAACTCACAGGTTATGTTTGAAAAACGTGATGCTAAGTCTATTGTTGCTAAAGATACATTGAGCTTCCTGAACATTGATAATGTGAACCAGTTTAATGTAAATCCGGCTATCTTCGCTGATACTGCTTACATCAACCGTTGGGATGCTGATGGCGTATTGAATACAACTTACCAGTATCTGTTGGCTGTTAATCCGTCATTCGGTTATCATGTAAATTCATGTAACAATCCGTCTCACAAACCTGAAGTTTCTAATCAGGTAGATACAGTTTATGGTCGCTTCCTGGTGAACCTGATCGATACAGCTAATGTTTATGGTGTTAACCATATCCATAACAACTGGTATACAAATGACAATGAAGCCGGCGAAAAACGTGCTAAACTGTCATTCGTAGAAGGTTACCATACAAACGATACATTATATCTGACTCGTCAGGGTGGTGAAATCGTTAAGATCGATATGGCTGATCCTGAATTCAACGTAGCTAAGTTTGCTTTCCGTTATGTAGATAGCGCAGCTAAGACGTTCAAGATTCAGACTCAGTTTAAAGGATATTTGGGTGACGAAGATCAGTATGAAACAGCTGAAGAATTCGCAGCAGCTTATGATAAAACTCCAAGCTTGGTTTCTAACGAAGGTTACCTGAAATGGATCAACGGTACGGTTGTAGTAGAAAAGGGTTACGAAAATGGTGACGTATTCGGTATCGAAGAAAACTACGAAGGTAATCCTGTTGCTAACGAAGATATCACAACATCTTCTATCAGCGTAACAACAACTACCGGCAAAGTTATCATCAACGGTGCAGCAGGCAAGAAAGTTACTATCAGCAACGTTCTTGGCCAGACAGTTGCCAACACAGTTCTTTCTTCCGACAATGCAACAATCTCTGCTCCTGCAGGTATCGTAGTTGTTGCCGTAGAAGGTGAAGCAGCTGTAAAGGCAATCGTAAAATAATAGAAACTATTTATAATCAATAAATTTAAATTGACTGCGTGGTGATATCGAACTAAGTAGCCCGCGATGGGTGAACAAGCGGTCAGTATTAATACTAAAGTAATGAAATAAAGTTCTTCTGTTCGATCTCTGTGAAGAGCTACAACAGACAAAAACAAGCCCCGGAGGATTCGTCTTCCGGGGTTTCGTTGTTAGAAAAAGGTGAACCTAAATAACCGACCTCGTAGGGGTGGGTTCCAAACCCGCCCAATATCAACAGGATGTAATCATTGTCACAACGGGCAGGTTTGGAACCTGCCCCTACGGTCGAACTTGCCTGTTCCATTATGACGGCACCTGTAAGGGCGGTTCGCGAACCGCCCCTACCAACGACGCTACATTCATATCTGACGAATACTGAACCTGTTGCTATCTCCATGGGTATACTATCCTATTGCCGTATTGGTACATTATTATTAATAAACATCAAATGAAAAAAAAGAACAAACCCCTGCATCCCTTTCACTGGATGCACTGCATGGCGAGATCGAGCGGTTGCGCCATGAGAAAGAAGATGGCGGCAAGCTGTCGCGTAGTAACGAACGAAAGCTGAAAAGCTATAAGAAGCTCCTGGCCGAACGCCTCGGGGCCGCAGTGATTTATCCTGAAGACCGTCAGCCCGTACCCGTCGGCCGACATCGGCAGGTTGCTTTCGGAATGAAACACATCGACCGGATGTTGAAGGAAAGTGCCGGAACACACCCTGATGGCCGCCTTTATCGCCTGATGTATGCTATTTTCGACTTTAAGGTCGATGCCGCTACCGTGTAGCGTTATTACTATATGTCGGAAGATGCCGAAAGATTCGGGAAATAATTTTCCCCTTTCCGCATACCGATCGACCGTTTTCGGCAGACAGCCATTGCAGCAAGGCCTGTTATACAGCCTTTACGTTGCGTTGGGGAGTGCCGGAAGCGGTCTTTTCGTATGCTTTGCGGTAAGTATGGAATTGGGTATCTTGTAGACAACTAAACCGGCCTAGTTGCCATAAAACAAATTATTATGAATACAACACCCGCTGTTTCCTTTTACAACAAATTGTATTTACCTGCATCAGAATCCCGTTCATTGGAAGAGATCATTATCCTGATTCGCACCCGCCGTTGGATGCATGAGATAACCGCCTACCGTGTCGCCCTGGCTGAAGGACGTAAGGAAGAAGCCCGTAAGCTGAAAGGACAGCTGCCCGGTTTCACCCCTTCGGGAGTGTTTCGTAGCGGTCATCGGGCCGACCAGTTGGAGATTTACACCCATATTGTCGGGCTCGACTTCGACCATGTGGCCGACCCTTCCGGGTTGGCCGCCCTCTTTCGGGCGCAGAAGTACACACTTGGATTGTTCGTCAGCCCCGGTGGCGAAGGACTGAAAGTGTTCGTGCGGGTGGATACCGACCGCGAAATGCATATCAATGCCTTTACCGCTGTGGCCACCTATTACGAACGGCTGTCGGGGCTGGCGTGCGACCGTGTCTGCAAAGACATCTGCCGTTGCTGCTATGTGAGCGACGATCCGGAGGCCTGGTATAATCCGGAGGCGGAGGTCTTCACTGTCGCCTCCCTTTCCCCTGTGCAACTCTTTGTAGAGGAATGGCTGGCCCGTCATCCGGTGGCGGAAGGCAACCGCAACCAGACGGTCTACCGCCTCGGCTGCGAAGCCAACCGGAAGGGCTTCCCGCTGGATGAAACGGCTGCTTTTTGCATCCCCCTGTTGCAAGCCTCCGACTTTTCGGAGGAAGAAATAAAAAGTGCGTTATCCTCTGCGTATGAGGGAAATAAACCCGAACACTCGGCGGCTCCTGCCGGGTTTAGGACAGAAAAGGACAAAAAGGACACCGGCACAATTTCAGGTGAGGAGCTTCGCTGCCGTACCCCTTTTCTCCCTGAAAATATCACCTCGCAGCTTCCCCCGCTGTTGGGCGACGCCCTCCGTTTCTACACCGATCCTCGCGAGCGCGACATGGCCCTGTTGGCGGCCTGCACCGTGCTCAGTGCCTGCCTGCCCGGCGTGTGGGGCGTATACAACCGTAAGCGCGTCTATCCCCATCTCTATACCGTCGAGATTGCCCCTGCTGCCAACGGCAAAGGGTGTATCAACGACATGCGCCGCCTGGCCGACCGTTATGCTTCACTGATCGAGACGGAAACCGGGCGCAAGGAGCAAGACTACCTGCAGGCCCTCGAAGAGTGGGAGTTGAAGAAAGCAGAATCGCGCCGCACGAAAAAGGCGGTCCGGGTGGCCGATGCCCCGCAGAAAGCATCTACCTGCTATTTCTTTATACCTACCCAGATCACCAAGGCGAAGCTGTTGGTTCACTTGGCCGAAAACGGCGACCTGGGTGGACTGATGGCCGACAGCGAGATCGACACCCTGATAAGCGCCGGTAAGCAGGATTACGGCCTGTTCGACGATCTGTTGCGGAAGGCCTTTCATCACGAACCTGTGGCCTCTTCGCGTAAGACCGACAACGAAATGATCCGTATCGAACATCCGCGCCTGGCTATCTTGCTGGCCGGTACGCCGGGGCAATTCTCCCGCCTGGTGCCGGATGTCGAAAATGGCCTGGTGAGCCGTTTGTTATTGTACACCTGCCGCAGCGAGGCTGTGTGGCAGGATGTTTCGTCGGCCGGCGATGCGCGGGAGTTCGAGCTCTATCTGGGTACGCTTTCCGAACGGGTACTGGATGTGGCCTTGTTGTTGCGCAAACGCCGTCTGCAGGTGCGGCTCACCCCGCAGCAATGGCAGGAACTGAATATACATTTCAGTCGCCTGTTGCGTGAAACCGATCTTTTCGGTAGCGACCATTTCCTGAGTGTGGTGAAACGTCACGGACTGATAGCCTACCGTCTCTGCATGCTCTTTACGGCGCTCGAGGCGGCTTCGCTCGATTATGGGGTAGACGAGCGGTATTGCAGTGCCGCCCATTTCCATGCCGCCCTGTCGATCGTGGATGTCTGCCTCGAACACAGCCGCCTGTTGATGACACAGTTGGAAGAAGCCTCTCAGATCCCCGAACTTACCTGTCCCGATTATTTCCGGCAGATATTCGAACAATTGCCCGAGCGGTTCACCCTCTCGGAACTTTATACCCTGAGCCAGGCCGCCCGGATAAACGACCGTACCGTACGTCGCCATCTTTCCCGCCTCGAACCGCAGTATATCACCCGTCTCTCTCCCGGCGTTTACCGAAAGAACACTCCGCCCGCTGCCTGAACGGCGGCTGCGGAGCCACCTGAAAACGGGTGTCTGTTTGAAAACTGTGCCGGTGTCCTTTTTGTCCTTTTCTGTCCTAAACTTTTCATATCTCCTGATGTCCAGTATTTTACCATATAGGGAGGCTTGCAACAGGGTATAGGGAAAAGTCTGATACCTTATAGGGTAGCTTGGGTTACCCTATAGGGTATTTTTATATTCCGGGAGTGTTTTCCCGATCACTTTCCTATATACGTTTATTCCTTATCTCTCCTTGTCTTTCCACTTCTTCGCTGTCTTTCCGCCCCTTTCCGCCGGGCGGGAAGGGGCGGTCGTATCTTTGTTATGTGATTAATAAACAGGATGTTTAACTTTAAATTTGAATGATTATGCCAGCAAAGTACAAATTGGTGTTGCGTAAAGATTTGCGCAAGGATGCTGTGGAAGGAAGTCAGTTGTATTATGCCAATGCGAAGGCGGCGGGTGTATGCGACGTGTATGAACTGTGTGACCTGATTTCGATGACTTCGACGGCCTCTTCAGGGGATGTGAAGTTGATTCTGGACGAACTGGTCAATGTGATGAAGCGTAGCCTGGGGAAAGGGGAGATCGTACAGGTGGGCGAACTGGGCAGTTTCCAGTTGCAGTTCGGTAGCACAGGAACGCAGACGAAAAAGGAGTTCAACCAGGCGCTGATCAAAAGTAAGCGGATCGTGTTTCGTCCCGGCAAGGTGCTGAGGGAGGCGATGAATAACTATGCATTCGAACGTATCCCCGACCCGTCTGAGAAGAAGGAAGAGGACGGAGGAGGCGATGGTGAAGACGACCGTCCGGTAATCGAATAGTTATTTTTCCTCCCTGGTCTTAGGGTTCGCCCAGGTGTTCTACGATATAGTCTTTTTGCCTGGGCGTAAGGTATTTCTTACGGGGATGCCATCCTGACGATTCTAACTGGCTGACGAGCTTGTCGCTTACGCGTACCCATTTCAGTAGTTGCATTGTTGCACTTTTCTGTGATATGTTGGGAAAATATTGGAGGGCAAGCTCGCCCCAGCCCCATACTCTGTTCTGATTGAATGAATTTTCCATACGGTTTGTATTTGAAGGTTTGAGCAGAATAAATATACGAATTATTATATTGATATACAACTAAAAAGCGATCAATTATGGATAAGCAGATACATTATTTACAGAGTTGTCTGCCGGCTGCCGAAAAGGCTGGCCAAGTGTTTCACATGAACCCGCAGGTCATTCTGGCGCAGGGCGCACTCGAAAGCGGGTGGGGTACTTCCTCCCTGGCAACGGAACATCATAACTATTTCGGGATCATGGGCTACGGCGTTGCAAATGACTATTGGTATGGAGCCGTGACGGATGTAAAAGGCCCGCACGGAACACTCCGTTTCCGGCATTATGCTTCTCCGGAGCTTTCCTTCCTCGATTTTGCCCGCTTGATCTTTACCGGCTATCCGCGTGCCTGGAGTTTCAGCCAGCGCCCTGAAGCTTATGCCAAAGAGATCGCTTACAGCCCTTATATTTCCGAACAGAACGGTGATAACCGTGAACAGTATCGCCGTAACCTGGTGGCTATTACCCAAAAGGTAGCCTCCTTAAGAGATATGTATGATTGGGTACAGAGGGAGGTGGCGTGAGGTTAGAAAATATTGAACCCAAATAACCGACCTCGTAGGGGCGGGTTCCAAACCCGCCCAATATCAACAGGATATAATCATTGTCACAACGGGCAGGTTTGGAACCTGCCCCTACGGTCGAACCTGCCTGTTCC